>NZ_JBJZOK010000059.1:0-21038 GCF_047200615.1 Nocardia sichangensis | reverse complement strand
AGCCAACTGGGCCGCACGCAGCTGCTGCACCGCCTGGACGTGCGCCCACGGCGCATCCTTGACCGAGACCTGCGGCACCGGCCGGGATCCACGCTCGGTGTCGCGGTCCTGAGCGATTCGGCCCCAGCGGGCCTGACCATCGGAGAGGTGCGCGATGTCGCCGTCGCCCATCTCGCGCAGCCGGTTCGGGTCGACGAGCCAGTTCTCTCGCTCCCGCTCCGCGCGCTGCCGGGCGCCGACCGTCTCACGAGCCACACGCGCCCGGTAGTGCAGCGCTTCCAGGCCCTTGACCTTGTGGGCGCGGGCGAACAGGTTGCCCGTCTTGTACTCCGGGAACACCGTCGCCGCGTCCAAACCGTCCAAGGCGATGCCCTGCTCGGTGCGGGTCAGGTGCTCGTTGCCGATGAACTGCACCGCGAGCCGGTCGCGGTGCTCGACCAGAGCGCGGGCGTCGCGGGCGCGGCGGTCGTGATCCACCCGCGGATCATTGGCACGCTGCGCGACGGCCTGGGCGTGCAGCCGGTAGCGGTCCACGGCCTGGCTGGTCCAGATCCGGTGATGGGCGCGGGCCTGCTGCTGCTGGCGGCGCTCGGTGCGGACCAGGCGGCTGATCTCCTTGCGGACCCGGCGGCGCTCGATCCAGTTCGCGGCCTGGGCGTGGCGATGCATCGCCGTGCGCATCGCGGCACTGAACTGGCGTGCCTGCGCGATCATCTCGTCCTCGACGGCGGGACCGTAGGTGGTGTCGGACATGATCAGTTCTCCTTGTCGGTGGTGAGGGTGGGCAGCGGGAGGCCCGGTTCGGCGGTTTGCACGGCGGTGCGCAGCTGCTCGGGGAACCGGGACCAGTGCTGGAAGGTGTTGGTGAACTCGGCCAGTAGCAGCGGCAGGACCGCGAAACGGCCAACCGCCAGTGGGGCGATCAGCTCATCAGCGCCTTGGACACCGCCCCAAGTGACGGTCTCGTCGAACGCGCCGCCCCAGGCCTCCGCCAGTCCGGCCGCGGTGCAGCGGTGCAGGAACTGCGCGGCGTTCGCGGGCTGGCCGGCGGGGGCCTCCACGATCAGGTGCAGCGCGGTCTCCCGCTGCTGGATGAGGTAGTAGTCGCTCAGCGAGTGGGGCCGCCGGAACTTGCGGCCGTCGGCGTCGAGCACGTCCAACAACGTCGCGGACGGCAGCGTCCACAACCACGCCGGAAGCTCCGGCGTCAGGTGAAAAGTGCTGGTGGTCATACGGTTTTGTTCTCCTTCGGTGTTGGGTTATGCGGACTGCGCCGCGTCGTTGCGGCGGCGGATGGTGTGGCGTTTGATCCAGCTGGCGGAATCGGCGAGGACGTAGCCGCTGAGACGGATCGACTCGATGGGGCCGGGGCGCCCGGCGCACATCCAGACCGAGAACCCGGTCAGCCCAGCGCCGTAGACGGCCAGCGGACCGGTCATCGGCAAAGTGGACGCGGCGACCGCGAAGCCGGTGCTGGTGCCCAGGGCCGGGGCCCACAGCCGCAGCCCGTCTTTGATGCGGGTGGCGTGGTCGACGTGCTTGCCCAGCGCGCGGCCGATCTGGCCGCCATCGGGGACGACGGGTGTCTGCTGCTGGATCTGGGCGACCAGCTTCTTGGTGGTGCGGTTGGCCATCTCGTCGGCGAGCGGGGCCAGCTGGTCCATCTCGGCCTGCCGCTGCTCGGGCGACAGGCCGGAGATCTCCTCTCCGTGGTCCTCGGGGTTGAAGTTCGGGACAGACATGTGTGGTGGTTCCTCTCGGGTTATGCGTGGCGGTGTTTGCGCAGGTCGATGACCGGCGCCAACGAGGCGGGCTCGGGAGTGACGGTCTGCATCTGCGACAGGCCGGGCAGCGGGCGCAGCGAAGACAGTTGCCGTTCGTCGAGCGGGGTGACGCGGCCGAAGCGGGCGACACCGCCGGAGACGTGCACGATGTCGCCCTTGGCCATGGCGCGCAGACGGTTCGGGTGCACGAGCAGCTTGTCGTTGGCCTGCACGTTGCCCTCGTCGCCTGCCTCGGAGCCGCCGATGAGCTTGCGGGAGAGGTCGAAATCGCGGCGGGTGCCGTAGATCTCGGCGAGCTTGTCGCCCTTCTCCTGCCCACCCAGCAGCGAGCCACCGGAGGCCGCGGTGACCAGGGCCTCACGCGAGTCGTCGTCGTGCCCGAGCCCGTTCCAGGACTGGGCGAACCACCACGAGCCGATCCCGGCCTTACGCAGCCGCTCCACCCACGCCTTGGCGCGGGTCTTGCCATCCGAAACCGCGGAGAACTCGTCCACAGCCAGCAGCGCCTGGCGGCCGTGGTCCTTGTCGGCGAGCTGTTCGAGCATGCAACCCAGCGCGGCGAACTGGGCGCGGGCCCGGTCGGCGGCTTTGACGCCTTCGAGGATGATGTAGAGGAAATCGAAGTCGGTGACCTGCTTGTCGCCCTCGAAGGAGTCACCCAGCAGCCGGTAGAGGATGCCGAACTCGCTGCGCGCGGAATCCATCACCGGCTGCTTGCCAGCCATCGTGGAGGCGATCTCCCGATCCACACCAGCCACACCAGCCCACGGCACGGTGTCGTCCCAGATCCCGCCCCACAGCTTGGCCAGCTTGACCGGATCGAACCGCGACAGGAACTCGATCCAATCCCGCGGCGGGTTGTGCCCAACCGGCTTGCCGTCGACCACCTTCTCCGGGGCGTCCACGACCAGGTGGATCAACGTTTCGCGCAGGTTATGGAAGTAGCGTTCGGTGTCGGTCGTCGGCGTCGAGCCGCCGGAGATCATCGCCGACAACACCGACCGCAGATCATCCAGATCCGCGATGCCCCACAGGTTCAGCTGCGTGTGCAGCGGGTCGGTGTCCTCGACACCCACCACACCGATCCGGTCGGCGGGCACACCCAGGGCGGCGAACCAGCGCGCCATCGTCCGCGCGGACTTCTTCGACTCCGGTCCGCCGTTGCAGTCGATCACCAACACCAGAGGCCGGCCGGGCCGACGCGGGCGCCACCACTGCCGGTGCCGCAGCCACCCGGTGACGAACCACGACACCAACGTCCGGTTCATCAGCGTCGACTTGCCCTTACCGGAGGAGGCGACGACGGTGCCGTGCTCGTTGAACTTGATCCACGGCACGATCAGCCGGGTCTCCGTGCCCGCCAGCAGCGCCCGCGTCCGCGACTTGGCCGGGGCCTGGCTCGACTCGGTCGCCAGCCGCCCGAGCACCGGCTGCGGGTTCAGCCCGCCGGTGGAGAACGGCAGCCGATACCGCGACATCCGCGCCGCCGCCCGCTGCTCACGCTGGGTGCGCAGCCACAACGCCCGCTCCGTGGCGGCCGGGGACTGCAACCCGTTGGTTGCGATGCGCACCCGCCGGTTGGTGAACGCGATCATCGCCGCCAACCACGACGCCGGGATCAGCAGCACCGTCATCGCCGCCAGGCCGGGAGCGGGGTTGCCCGACACCAGCTCCGCGGCGCCTGCGGTGAACTGGGTCAGCGGCGCCGACCAGTCCATACCGCCGAACACGATCGCCGAACCGGGCATCGCGACGCTCGCGCCGATCATCCAGTTCCGCAGCCTCGCGGGAGACCACGCCAGCAGGTTGGCGACCAGGAAGATCGCGCCCGCCGACACCAGCCCGAACACCGCGCAGGTGCCCGCGATCATCAACGCGTCGAGGAACCCGTCGAGAGTGATCTCCGGCAGAGTGATGCCGAACAGGTCACCATCGGGGGCGTGGTCGCCGAAGATCGGCGGGGCCTTCGGGTGGATCTCGATGTGCGGGGCCTGCTCGGTACCCGGAACCTGGGACTGCTCCGGGGCGGCGGGCACCTGCGACGGGTAGGTCTTGGCGCACTCGGGACGGAAATCGATCACCCTCTGGCACACCACGTCCGTGTCGCGGTGGATCGGGAATTCGGTGCTCATCACGACACCGCCTCTCCGGTGTCACGGCCACCGAGCGCGGCCTGGTTGATGCGATCAGAAGCACCGCCCTCGATCAGCGACAGACCGGGACGGGCCACGGCCGGGGTGGTCTCGGCGTTGGTGCCCAGGACCTCTTCGAGGATCGCGGCGCGCACCACCGGGTCCTCGGCCTGGCGCACCGCCTTGACCGCTGTGGCGATCACGTTGCGGATCTCGTCGGTGCGGCGCACGATCCGGCCGTCGCGGTCACGCTCGACGGTCCGGCAGAAGTACATGACTCCGGCGCAGTTGGCCTTACGCGCCGCGTGCAGCGCCTTGGCCACCGAGATTTTCGCGGCGGCCAGGTTCTTCGCGGTCAGTTCAACCTCGACCGCCCACAACCGGCCTTCGCTGTCGTAGAACCGGCCGTCGTGCACGTGCTGGCGCTGCTCACCGGGGCGGGCCATGCCCAGCTCGGCGCGCAGCTGCCGCTCCGGAATCCAGCGGTCCAGATCCTGACCGGTCAACGCCAGCCGCACATCCAGCACGGCCGTGACATGCGCGGCCATCTTCGGCGACGGCGTCCAATACTTTGCGTAGTACGGCAGGATCGCCTCGGTCGCCGACCGGGTCGGGAACACCCACGTGTGTCCCGCCACGGGACGCACCTTCATCCCCGAAACCAGGTGCGTGGCCCGCCACTTCGCCACCGTCCGGTAGGCGCTGGTCAACTGCACACCGAGCATGCCGGCCACCCGATCCATCGGGGCCCCGTACATCTCGGCGAGGATCGTCACCACCCGCATATCCCGCGGGCTCAGCCGATAGTTCGGCGTCATCTACAGTTCCATCCCTTCTCGATCTCGATTGCGGTTGTTGACCAGGCCCGCGAAGGCGTGGCCCTTGATCGGCGCGCGGGGCGCCGGGTCCGCCCAGCCCGGGCCGGGGTCATTGGTCTGCTCGAACTCGGCACGGTCGATGCCGTGCCGCTCCGCAGCGCGCAGCTGCCGCTCCCGCGTGGCCTTCGCCAACGCCGCGAGCTGGGCGGGAGTCGCTTCCCGCTTCGCGGCGGCGAGGTTGACGTCGTAGAGGTAGGCCGTCAGCGGCTCCCGCGACCGGCGTGGACGCTGCACCTTGCCCGCGATGTCCTGGCCGTTCGGGCGCAATCCCTGCGCGGCCAGCTGACGGCGCGTCCGCAGATGTGAAGGCGCGCAACGCCAGTCGTAGACCGGGATGCCGCCCTCGGGCTCGGTGGTCATCTGACGACCACCTGCGCGAAGGCCGATCGGGCCGTGCCCACCGCGCAATCGAGCCGCTGCGCGATCTCCGCCCAGGTCCGACCCTCCAGCTCCCGCAGCTCCGCGACCCTGGCCACGAACTCCAGGTCCCGGCAGCGGCGCGGCCGACGACGAACCGGCACCGGCGCCGCCTGCTGCCGAACCTCGGGCGGCTGGACAGCGGCGGGAGTGTGGCAGTTGCTGGTCGTGGCAGCTGGGACTTCTGCCAGACCGAGCATGGCCAGAAGCACCCGGCAATCCGCCGCGTCCTCCGCCTGCGAAGCCACCACCAACTGCGCCCGCCGCAGCAGCTCGTCAGGAAACTGACCGCTCAACGGGATCTGGCTGAGCTGACTCGACTCGATCACCGCTGCCACCCCGCCGGAGTCGGAATCGGCTGTGCCGGAGCACGATCGACGTGCACGCAATCGGTGCGCGCGACCTCGTCAGCACGGCAGACGTTCGGCGACGGCCGATAGTCCTGGTAGTCGAGCCAGGCAGCCGAGCAGCCAGCCATCGCGACCAACGCACCCAGCGCCAGCAGAGCCAGGCGCACCTGCACCGGCAACGCCCCGAACACACTCGCGCCCGCGCGGGCCACAGCGGCGTCCGTCTTCACAACCGGGCCGATCATCGCCACGTCCCGCGACGACGAAGAGGCCCCGAACGGTGCGTCAGCATCCGCCACAACACGACGGCGAACGCGGCGAAGCACAGACTTCCGATCACCTGACCCGGCGCGGTGATGAGCGCGAAAAGTACCGCCAGCACGGCCGCGACCATCACAGTTGATCTCATGACATCACCTACTTTCAGCGACATATCAGATTGCCTATCTGATGTCTTCTACCGTAGATGTGATGCCTTCTGATGTCTATGTTTTCGCGCGTTTTTCGTCACAAATCCGCGAGAACGGGAAGATCCTTCCCCCCACAGGGTTTACGTGGGTATCAACTGATAGGTTCAGATGACCTGACGGGCGAAGGAGGCCATGTGGAAGCAGCAGGGGAAGCGAGGCATCGTCAGATCGCCCGCGAGATCCGCAATGAGATCGAGGCTGGTCGGTTGCGGCCGGGGCAGAAGTTGCCGAGTACGCGGGCGCTGGCCGAGCAATTCGGAGTGAGCGTCGCGCCGATCAACGACGCGATGACCATCCTCGAGGAGGAAGGCTTGGTCATCAGTCGACCCCGCTCCGGGCGGATGGTCAGCGACACCGCCACTCCTGGAGCGCCGCGCCCGCGGCGCGGACGACCTCAGGTGATCTACGTTGGCGGCTACGCGGGCTCGGGCAAGACCGAGTTCGGGCGCATCCTGGCGAGACTGACCGGATGGGCGATGCTCGACAAAGACACGATCACCAGGGCAGTGGTCGACACCGCCTTGGTGCAGTTGGGTAGCACCGTCGCAGACCGTGAATCCCCGATCTATCTGGATCTCGTTCGGCCTGCCGAGTACGAATGCCTTGCCGCAGCAGTTCGAGAAAACGTCGGTTGCGGAGTGTCCGTTATCGCGACCGCGCCATTCATCAAGGAGTTCGGCTCCGAAGCGTGGTTTCGCCGGACGGCCGTCGAACTGGACACGATGGGCGCCGACATGGAGGTTGTTTGGATCCGGTGCCAGCCCGATTCGATGCACTCGTACATCACCCGGCGGGGCGCCGCTCGAGACTCCTGGAAGCTCGCCAACTGGGGTGACTACGTAAGCGGCATCAACACCGCATTCGAACCGCCCTGGCAGCACACCATCATCACGAATGATCCCGACTCGCCACCGCTGCGTGAGCAGGCACAAGCACTGATCAAGTCACTGATGGACTGACATGGACACCGCGATCGTGATGTACGGCCCGCCAGCGGCGGGCAAGGACACCGTGACGGCCGCACTCGCCGAGCTTGGCAACGAGTTCCGCCATTACCACCGCATGAAGGTTGGCGCCGGTCGCACGTCGGGATACCGGATCGCCTCGACTGCCGAGTTCGAGCAGCTGGTCGCTGCCGGCGAAGTCATTTACTCGAACAGCCGATATGGCTCGACCTACATCATCGACCGGCCCGAGCTGACCAGGATCATCGCCGCAGGCGAGGTCCCGGTCCTGCATGTCGGCCAGACGGAGGCGATAGACGCGCTGCTCGCTGCGGCTCCGACAATCCGGTGGGTTGTAGTTGAGCTGTGGTGCCCGCGCGACGTCGCCGCAACACGGGCCGCTGCTCGAGGTACCGGCGACACCGCCGAGCGCCTGGCGGCCTGGGACGCGACTCCGCGCCTCACGATCGCTGACATCCGGATCGACACGACAGCAGTAGACCCGATCGGCGCTGCACATCAGATCGTTGACGCCGTTCACGCTGCATGGAGCGCTGTCGTCGTACCCGCGATGCACCTTGTGCATCCAGATGGCACGCTCGACCTTGCCGCCACTCGCCACCACGCAACCGCCGCTGCCGCCGGGTGGATCGACTTCTTTCTGATCAATGGCTCGACCACCGCAGGCGATGAGCTGACCAGTGCAGAGCGTGCAGCCGTTCTTGATGCGTGGCTGGAGGCCGTCGACAACCGTCGACTGCTTGCCTGTACTTGGTCGTCTGATGACCTCGCGACCGCGACCGATCGTCACGTCACAGCGATGGCAGTGATGAAAGCCGCTACCCGGTCCGCCGCCGAACAGTTTCTCCAGGCCCTGCCAGGCGGATCCACGATCTACAGCCACCCGATGTTCGGCTACACCTTCGACGCTGAATTGGCGACGTGGGCCAAGGGTGCCGGCCATCTCCCGGCTGGTGGCAAGCTCGCCAAAATTCAGCTGACCGAGATCACCGCGATCAGGCGCGCTGCGGCCGAGTTCGCGACGTGGGACGGTTCGTCGCGACGAATCCGAGAGTCGATAAGCGCAGGTGCGGCTGGCGTCGTCGCTACGCCTCTCGCCGCCACACTCACCGACCTGCCACCGCGCAACCTTGCACTGCTCCAATCCAGCATCGACACCGTGCAAGCCGAACTCGACCGGCTTCCGGATCGACCCGCCAAACGCCAATGGCTGCTCGACCAGATCCAGAACTGATCGTGTACGCACCCGCACTCTTGGAGCGGATGCGTCGCAGTGCGGTGCGGAAAGTATCCATATGGCTAGATAGAAGAAAAATGTTGAAATACGCATATGCGTATTTCATTATACGTCCACACTTGCTGTGGGTCTGGGCACCCGCAGCCCTGAAATACCTGATTAGGTTAGTCGGCGTGTCGTACTTAATCATGGAGGGATAGGGGGCAGACTGCGTGACCATGACGGCAGATGAGGACTGGGAGTCGGACGTATGGACGCTCCCATTTCCTTTCGAGGAGCACTGGCGGCCACAACGGCCGTACGCGAGCCGATCGAAGACGGGGGGCTACTACCGCACCAGCCGAGATCGGGCGCTCACGCTGCCGTACGTGGAGAGCAATCCGAAAGCGATGACGTCGCTCGTCATCACCGATCACGACGGCGGCCGGGCCGACGAGATCGCAGCCCTGTGCGGGCTGCCGGTGCCCAGCTACGTCGCCATGAATCCGTACACCCGCGACGGACACATCGTCTATGCCCTCAAGAAGCCGGTGATCCTCACCGACCCGGCGCGGCGCGATCCGGTGCACCTGCTCGCCCGCGTCGAGGCCGGCCTGAACAACGTCCTGGCCGGTGATGTCGCCTACGCGCACCGCTTCACCAAGAACCCGACTCACGATGACCATCTGACGCTCTGGGGGCCGGACTACGCGCTCTACGAACTGCGCGACCTGTGGGAGCCCATCGCCGCGCTCGGCGCGCTGCCCAAGTACCACACGACCACCGAACGCCGAAAGGCGCTGGCGTCCAGCGGGACTGGCAGGAATGTCGACCTGTTCGAGCTCATCCGCCGCTGGTCCTACCGCCGCCGCGGCGACTACGACGACTGGAACTCCTGGCGCCAGCTCGTCGACGACCACGCATGGGACCGGAACATCGACATCATCGGCCCGGCCTACACCAAAGGACCGATGGAACCCGGCGAAGTGCAAGCACTGGCCCGATCGGTGTCGGCGTGGACCTGGCGGAAGATCAAGCGGACGTTCAGCGAAGAGCAGGCGCGCCGGGGGCGGGCCTCCAGCGCGAAACTGACTGACGAGGAGCGTCGGGAGAAGGCAAGCAAGGCTGGTCGGACCATGACCGACGCGCGGCGGGAGGCGAACCGGAAGCGCGCCACAAAGTACGATGAGGCGGCGTTCATTGCCGCTGCCCTGGAGGGATGACGATGGGTGCAAGGAACCCTGTTCGGCGTACGAAGACCGCCCGCGAACTCGCCGAGACGTTCGGGGCGTCCACACGCACGGTCCAGCGGATCATCGCGGAGCCGCGTGCCGACTACGAGGCACGGGCGATCGAGAAGCGGCGGCGGGCCCAGCAGATGCGCGGCGAAGGTGCGAGCTATCGCGAGATCGCCGACGAACTGGGCGTCGGAATCGGGTCGGTGTCGGCACTGCTCCGGACGCCGGTTCCTGCTGAGGCGAAGTCCGCGTAACCCTTCCCGGAACTCGAACACACATACGATTTCTGACCGCCGATAAGTGGGCGTTATCGGCGGCCAGAGTGCGGGATTCGGCCGGTCAGCGCCCGGTTTCGCCGGAGTCCGGCCACGCCACCCCCGACTCGGTCAGCGCGTCCAGAATCCGGCGCACCCTCGCCAGATCCTCCCCCGCGATGGCGGCCAGATCCTCCGTCGGCCACGGCCCGGACCCGTGCCGGACGACGATGTCGCGGATCGTCCGAGACGCCTCGAGGTCGCGCGCCTGCTCGGCCATCGGCCGCAGCTCGGCCAGCAGCAGGTCGAACCATTCCGCGTCCGCTTCGGTGCGGGTGGCGCGCTCCCGCTCGACCTGGCGCACCAGACCGTCGAGCGCCGCGGCGAGCTGGCCGATCAACTCACCGCGCAGCGCGTCGTCCTCGCCCGCACCCATACCCCGAGTGTGCTCCCCGGACGCCACCACGAACAGCCCTTCAAGTAGCCATATGGGTACTTTTAAGGCTTGGGTCAGCTTTCACGATTCCGGGTCCGGGTCGTGACGCATGAAGCCCCAGACACGCTCTGTGCCACGATATTCCGATGCCTGTTCAGCGTTCGAACCCTGCTCTGGACCTGGCGTATGCGAATACGTCGGGGCCGGTGGCGTATCTGGATGAAACCTTCCAGGCGCCCGGCACCAAAGAGGCGGCGTTCTACGTGTTCACCGCTGTCCTCGTCGAGCGTGACGAGATGCAGGGTCTACGCGACAAGCTGCAGGAGCTCGCCGGCGGAACGTTCTGGCACACCACCGACGAGTTGCTGACCGGCGACGGCTGGAAGAAGGCGCTGGCCATGCTCGAATACCTCGGGCAGGGGCCGGAACTCTGTGTGCTCGCCCACGAGTGCCAGGTGGACGAGGACGACACCGACGTCGAGAAGGCCCGCCGCGCCTGCCTGCGGGGCCTGCTCGCTGCTCTGTCGGCGGGCGGCCCGACCTGGGGGCGGACGGATCTGGTCGTCTTCGAGGAACGCACGCCGCGCAATCGCGCGAACTTCGACCGGAAACACGTCTCCGATCTGCGGCGCGAGCAGAAGATCCACCGTGCGATGCAGGTGCAGATGGTGTCACCGAAGCATGAACATCTGCTGTGGCTGCCGGACGTCGTGTCCTCGGCATTTCGGAAGTCCATCACCCGCCGCGGCGATGAGCAGCTGCTCGAACCGATCAGGTCGCGAATGTGCTTCGTCGAGCCACTGCCCTGACCCCAAATACAGAGCAACCCCTGGGGGCCGTAGCTGACACCAGGGGCCAGACCATCTGTCAGGGTACGAAACCCCGAGGGACAGTTCCTTGCTCGCGTCCGAGATTAACACGGAACCCGTGTGTTTTCATCCATGCCCCAGCCCCACCCACCATGTTCGTGACCCGAGTGTGATGGCACCGGACGCGGCAGGCGGTCCGGCCTGAGCGGGCGCGGCGGGAGCGAATCGCGGCTCCGGCTTCCCGGCGAGCCACCGGCCCGCCGTCGCAGCGGTCTCTACCGAAATATCCGTGCCTCTACCGACCGACTCGCCACCACGAGGCACAGCCCATCACTCGGTCACGCTCGCGCTTCTCCTCACCCCGCCAGACCCGCCCTGCCCCTCGTTTTTCGCCGTTCTCGCCGGTCATACCTCTTGCATCCCAGGCAACGGCCAGGTCACGGGCCTCGAATATCGTCCGCGAAAATCCGTACGCTGGCGACCATGCCAGCCTGTCCACGCTGCGGGGGACCGGTACCCGCCCCCACCGGCCAGCGAGGCCGACCCCGCGTCTGGTGTTCCGATGACTGCCGACGCCGCGCGCACGAAGAAGGCCAGCGGGTGCGCGAGGTCGTGCGCGAACGCGTCGTCGAACGCCTGGTGTATGTGCCGCACAATCCGATCAGTGCGGTGGAGTTGGTGCTCAGCGACATCGACGCCGTGCAGCTGCTGCTCCAGCACCTCACCGATCGAGCGCGAGCCGAACCGGACACCGAACTCGAGCGGGTGCGGCGCCGCCAGGTGCGAAAGCTGGCACCGATCGTCGAGCAGCTGGCCCACGCATGCCAGCCACCCACCCCACCGGCCCCCGCGCAGCCATCGCCCCACCCCGACTGGATCGTCGCCGAAGCATACGAGGACGGCTGGCCCGCTATCGCGGCCACGCCATCGCAGCCGCGGCAGGGTCACCGGCCGGATCGCAGCAAGCGCAAACGCAAACGCAAGCGCCGCTGACTCCGCCATTCGACGCCACGGGGACACGGGGACACCATCCAGACCCCATCCACACTATTACCCCCCTGGGGTATACGTTGACACACCCATTGCACCATTCGGTTTCAGGCGAAAAGCGGCCATCCGCCTCCCCTTCCCGCCCTAGAAACTTCCACCCCTTCCAGTGGAAACTTCCACCCCTTCCAGTGGAAACCTCGGAAGGGGGGCGGGCGGGGATGAGCGAAGAAAGTATCCATATGGGTAGTTTCCATGCCGTTTTGCAGGTAGTATAGGTGTGTCAGGAAATCCTGACATCCACTCTGGAGAGACGGGGGAACATCGTGAGTCAGCAGACCGACGACGGGCGGCACGAGGGCCATGTCGCCCACCTTTTCGCGGACGGCATGTTCGGAGGAAGCTGGTCCAACGGACCGGTGGCCACCACTACGGCCGATGGGAGGCATCTGGATCCCGAGGAGTGGCAGTACCGCTCCCAGGACGAAGTCGTCGGCTGGCGCGTCATCTGCACCGACCTGAGGACCTACGAGGCGCCCGAGTGCTGGCGCGGGCCGGTATGGACTCGGGTGGCCACCCCATTCGAGCAGGATCTCGACGCTCGGCGCATCTACTGCGACGATCCCTACGGCCTGGACCAGGAGGCCATCGACCTGATCATGGCGACGGACTGGAAGCCGCATATCGGTCCCGTCGTCGAGCTCTACGCGGTGGGCCTGGCCGCCGACGAGGTCGCCGCCGCCCAGCGCAAGCTGACCGCGGCCGTACGCGTCGCACGCGACGCCGGCGCCTCCTGGACCGACATCGGACGTGAGGTCGGAATCTCGCGCCAATCCGCGCACGAGCGGTGGGCCGGAAAGGCCAGTGCCGCGTACACCGAACCCTTCGCAGGACTCGACGGCGGGCAGACCCGATGACCGAGACCAACCCTCGCAGCGTCTGCCTTCCTGCGGGATTCACCCCTGTCGGGCGGAGGGTCCGTGCCTGGTGCATGTGCGGGTGGTGCACTTCGCCGCGGGTGAACCAAGACCGGGCGCTGGATGCGCTGCTGAGCGAGCACGGCTGGACCGCCCCGGTCTGCGCGCTGTGCGACACCGACCACCGCCCCCACGTGCCGGGAAGAAACGCCGGGTTCGACGGCTGGCTCGAGCTGCGCAGACGGGTCGAGATCCTGACCGACCCTTCTACCGGCGACAAGTTCCTCGCCTGCGCCGGCATGCCGCAGTCCTGCCAAGACGGAGCCAAGCAGAAGCAGCTGCGGTTGGACCGCGCCATCGCGGACGGCTTCGGCATCGACATGCCCCGTCCGACTCTGCGGCTGGTCCATGGCGACGCTGCAGATCGTCGGGACGAGTCCTCGTGAGCGCGCTGATCAACACCGGGTCGCCGGATAAAAGTACCCATATGGATACTATTCATGGGCTGACCGGGGATCAGCGGTTCCTGCTCGCGGCCATGGGCAGCGGGCAGATCGCCTACGCGCTCGGCTCGCCCTGGGGCATGGAATACCTGTTCGACTCCCACGCCGGTGGCACCCTCCACTCGGCGGTCGAGATGCTGCGCCCGGAGTGGGAACACGGCTGGTACAACGTCGTTCGCGGGCGCATCGAACTGGAAGTCGGCGACGAGGTCGTGGTGAAGGTGACGCGGCGGCGCGTGGAGACCTACGCCGCCGCCCTGCCCGAAAAAGTTCGCGCGGCGCTGTACGCGAGCTACCGCAACCGCGACGACGACATGCGGGACCAGCTGGTGTGGGACGCCCTGGCGTTGCCGCCCCGACCCGAGTTGCCGCCGGTACGTCCGTCGACCCGGCCGCCGGACTACAGTTCCCATATGGAAACTGTTCCGGATTCGGTGGAGGCCGAGCAGCCCGACGACACCGAGGACGACGGTGGCGAAACCGCGTCGTGCCACTACTCGACCGGACGGCTGACCACGGCGCAGGCCCGCACCGTCAACATGTGGCGCCAGCAGCTCACCCTCACCGATCCACGGTGGAGCACACCCAACCAACGGCCGCCGGCCAGCAGCTCCGACTGCATCGCCGCCGCGGTGACCGACCTGCTGGACACAGCGCGCCCGGAGCACCTCGAGCTGGTCCGCTACGCCGACCGGATGCGCGAGCAGCAGCGCGCCAACCGCGCAGGCGCGTTCCCGGCCGGATCGGTCGTGTCGTTCTACCTGCCGCCGTCCTACGCCGATCAGCTCGACGCGCTGCTCGCCGATGCCCAGCAGCACCACGACGACACCCTGGATCAGGCCCGCGAGCAGGTGCTCGCCGAGCTGCCCGGCCGGGCCAACGCCACCGCCCGCGTCATGCGGATGATGTCCGTGGTCGGGAGCTTGAACATCCCGCTCAAGGCCTACCGGCTGCCCGCGGGCACCCTCGCGCGCATGGCGATCGACCGGTGGGCCGCCAAACCCGCCACTGCTGTCGTCGCCGCCGCCGTCGCCTACGGCCGCGAGTACCACGCCCAGCAGCACCGGGCCCGCAAGGACATGGGTGTCGGCTGACCGACCGTTACCGAACATCTGTCCCGAAACGCACCACAGTCCAGCACTGTGAATCTGTGGGCCGCGTCCATACCTGCCCATACACGTCCTTACCTGTGTGCGGGCGCGTATTACTCGGGTATGGTCGGCAGCGCCGCCAGGCGCGCGGCGAGTTCGGCCGCGCGCTGGCGGGCCAACTCTTGCGCCACCGCGTCCACCTGGTCGGCGCCCGCCAGTAGCAGGGCCGACAACGCGACGTGCCGCGGCGTTCCGTCACCGAGCAGCGCCACGATCTTGTCGGCTGCCGCCTCCAGCGCTTTCGCCGCTTCGCTGGTGACGTAGATCGACGTGCGGCGCATCCCGTCCGGGTCCGGCCGCGTACCTCCGCCCTTACCCGTCCGTACACGGTCCTTACCCGCCCTTACCTGTGTATGGGCAGGTGTGGATGGCGGCGGGTTCACCGGGACGTTGAGGTTGATGCGTGACCGCAGAACCTCGTTCGGGTCGGTGCCGGACAGATCCGGGCCCGGCAGCTGCCCGCGGTTGCGGCCGGTCACGATGTCACCACCGAAGTCAGATCCGGATCGAGGCGAGCGACCAGCGCGCGGAATCCGTTGGCGGTCTCGCTGTCCGGCGCGTGCGCGATCACGGTGGTTCGCAGCCTCCATGCCTCGCGTACTTCCTTGAGGTCCTTGAACACGCCCAGCACGCCCAACGGGTGCGTCTGGAACGCCTCGAGCGTCGACGTCGCGATGCGCCCCTTGCGACCGTCGTACAAATTGACGACCAGGCCGGCCACCTCGAGTTCGATGCGCAGCGCCTCCTGCAACGTCGTGATCTGCCGCAGGAACAGCCGCAACGCGCGGATGCTCGAGTCCTCTGCCTGCACCGGGATCACGATCTTTCCCTGCACCTGGTCGTTGTCGGGACGGCGGCGAGTGGCGACCAGCGCGTTGTCGTTGAGCGCGCCCAGCGACGGCGGGCAGTCGATCACCACGTCATCGAAGATCCCGACCAGAGCGTCGAGGAACCGGCTCAGCAGATACTCCCGGCCTGAGCGCCCATACATCTGCGGTTCCAGCAGGAACATGTCGTCACTGGTCGGGATCACGAACAGCCCGCCGTCGACCTGCTGCACCAGATCGGCGAGTTCGCCGCTCCACTGACCCAGCAGCGCCCGCGCCAGAGACGCGTCGGTCGCCAGCTGCGCGCCGATCGCTTCGGTGAGATGCCCTTGCGGATCCCAATCGATGGCCAGCACACGGCGGCCGTGCTCGGCCAGCCCAGCAGCCAGGTTGATCGTGTCGACGGTCTTGCCGACGCCACCCTTTTGGTTGGCAATTGCGTAGATGCGCACAGCAGGACCGTAGCGTCTCCACACACCCATACCGGAGTGCACGCGCTTCATACGCGTGTATGGGCAATGTATGGGCGAGTGTGGTACGCCCATACATATTCAGCATCGGCTTAGTCCTGGCTGCCAAGTCATGGCAGATCCGACTTCCCCTCACAAATCCGCTTGAGTTCGTACCCTCGAAGAGTCAGCCCGAGTGCAGCCAGGAGGGGGATCTGATCGTGCAGAGCTTCGAGGAGAGGTACCAGGCATACCTGGATTTGGTGCGAGACAACACGCCGACCCTTGAGGAGTTGGACTCCATCCATCGGCAGGTCCGACGGCTCAACCACGATCTCGAATACGCCACGCTGGATCCGGATCACCGGCTGGCGCTGATCAAGCTGCGCAACGAGACGATGACCGCGGTGGAGGCCGCGCTGCACCGCGCCCGGATCGATGACGCCCGTGCGGTCATGCGCGCGGTCGCTGCGGGCCGCGCCACCCCAGAGGAACGGCGGCGGTATGCCGCCCAGCGAAAGAACACAAGCATTCCGGCGCCCGGCACCGCGATGCCGACACCGCCCAAGCAGTCCCAGAAACGCGACCGCGGCATCTCACGCTGACCGATCGCAGATCAATAGCTACTTTCGACGCTGCGAAGTTGCTGCCGGGCTGGCTATCCCAGCGCGCAGGACTGGCCCCGCCTGCCGTAGAGCTGCGGTAGACCAACACGACTCCCGCGTGCGCACCCGTGCCCCTCTGGGTGGCCTGCCTCCCGGCGAGGGCGGGGTGCTGGGGCAGCGCCCCGCCTCGCAGCCCTCGGCTGCGCAGCTTTCCCGGTCCATAGCGCGCGCTCGGGGCTCGTGCTGGGTGCTCCTCCGGTATGGCCTGGGGCTACTCGATCACGACGGCGGCGGCCGTCAAGGGTGGCCGTCAGGCCATCGCCGCAGGCGACGCGAAGCGCCCTTGATGGTCGTTGTCGTCGTGATAGCCCCAGACAAGGCCATACCGGGGGAGCACCCAGCACACCGCGCGCCGGACCACGCGAGCCCCTGGCTCGCGCACGCGGGCGCCCGTCGCCCGCGCACCACTCCGATGACGTACCGCGCCTTGCAGTTCAGCCCCGAACGAACATTCGCGGAGCAGTAGACCGCAGCCGACGCACACGAATCGACCAGCAGGAATCGTCTCCCAACGCAACCCACTCGCAAACCCACCGATACCCACCCAACTCAACCACTTCTTTTCTTCTCCTCACCCCCGCCTCCCTCCCTGACCTGATTTGATCTTGAATCCCTCCTCCCTCCCAGTTCCACATCTCGTGCGCACGAAGTGGGTATGAGATGTGGAACTGGGAGGGAGGAGGGATTCAACGACGCGAAGCGTCGTTTACGCAGGTCAGGGAGGGAGGCGGGGGTGAGGTGCCCCTGCGAAAAGTTGTTATATCCGTTGTCCGGAACTGATCTGATCTTTCGCCGGGTTTTCGCACCGTGGCCAGGGACAAGATCACCTACCTGGATCCGTTCGGAACGTGCCGTAGCGGCACGTGGGATCGGTGCTGTACGCCCGCCATGACGGCCCGGTGGATGGCCTGCGGGACAGTGACATTGGCGACTGCCCTGCAATCACGTGGGTAGCGGCGCGGTGCGCCGTGCGCGGCCTTCGGCCGCGTGCCCCTGGTGCGGGGGCGCCTGCATTGTGTTCCCGCGCCACTCACGCCTCAAGGGCGCTGCGCGTCGCCTGCGGCGATGGCCTGCGGCCACCCTTGACCCGTGAGCCTCTGCGCGGGAAGAGCAGGCGTTATCGGGGCAGGCCGGTGGCCTGCCCCGGCGGAGGCGCACGCGCCCCCGCACCAGGGGCGAGAAGCCCCGACGCTGCGGTCGGCGGGCTGGTGGCGAACAATGGACGGGCCTGGACGGTGAGCTGTTCCGGGCACGCGAAGGCCCCTGCCGACTGGGACTCGGCAGGGGCCTTCTTGCTGGTCAGGTACAGGTCAGACGGCTGCTACTCGTCGTCCTGGCCCAGGTACGCGGCGACCTCGGCGAGGGAGTCGTCGGTCGGCGGCTCGTACTTGGCTCGATACAGCTTCGGCGGGGCGTAGTCGGCGTTGAACGCCTGCCCGGTGCCGGTGTACTGGATGGTCAGCCGGGCGCCGTTGCGCAGGTCGTCATCGCCCGCGGCGAGGATCGCCGCGCGGATGGCCTTCTGCAGGTTGCCGCGCACGAACAGCTTGCGGGCGCCGTCGTCGTCCGGATCGGTCTGCCACCCGGTGAGGATGACGACCTCCAGCTGCCGGATCGGGTTGCCCTGACGGAGCTTCGGCTTGCCGGTCTTCGGGTCCTTCTGGACAGCCAGCTCCTGGGAGACGACCAGGCCGGCCACGGTCGTGCCGGGCTCATCGGCCTTGCCGAACGCGCTGCGGATGACCTTCGGCTCCTCGGTCATGATCCACGATGTCATTGGGGTTACTCCTTGGTTATCGGTTGTTGGGTGTGGGGTTATCCGGCGATCAGCCGGACGCTGTGGGGTGCGGGCAACGCCAACTGCTCGCGACCGGTGTCGCCTTCGGTCTTGAGGCGGGCGAGGATCTTGCCGACCGAGCCGTGGTGCAACCCGACGATCGGGGCGATCTCGCGGTAGGAAAGGCCGGCCTGATGCAGCCGCAGGATCTCCGCGTCGCGTGCCGCTGTCGCATCCATTTCGACGGGTGTCGCCTCCACGTCGGCGGGTGTCGCCTCGGTGTCGCCCGATTTCGCGGTGATGTCGCCGGTTGTCGCCGCCGCGACGGGGGCTGTCGCCTGCGGTGCCGGGGTGCGGGGGACCTCCATCAGCGCGGTGAGCGCGTGCGTCACGGCCAGCATGGCGATCGGAGCGGCTCCGGCAACCACCGCGGCTGCGGGAGCGGGCAGCAGCAGACCATCGGCTTTCCAGGCGTGGACGCCGTTTCCGATCAAAGACACCAGCTCAGCGGCGGCGAGCTCGGCCCAGAAGAACCGGCGAGTCGCGGCCGGGATCACCACGCCGATCTTCTCGCGCCGGTTCAACGTCACCAGCGAGAAAGCGGCCTGGACGATCGGGCCGTCCACGATCACCGGGGCGCCCCACGCCAATCGGGAGTCGATTCCGGACATGACCGCTACGCCGTGCAGCGCGATCGCCGACCAGAAGAACGCCGCGATCGACACTGCCGCAAGCGACAGCAAGGCGACAGTCTCAGCGGCGTTCCACGACGGCGGCGACGCGTGCGTCGCGGTGGTCGTGGTGGTGGGCGACGCGGCGACGCCGGACGGCGACGCGGTGGCGTCAGGGTGCGACAGGGTGTCGCTCATCGTTCGATCCCTTCTCGATTGCGGTTGGTGACCAGGCCCGCGAAGGCGTGCCCGTAGAGCGGTTTCGGGACCAGCCGCTCACGATCGGCGTGCAGCGCGTTCTCGTCCGCGAGATCCAGCGCGTCGTCCAGATCGCTGGCAAGCTCCCGGTTACGGTCCTCCAGATCCGCGACCTGGTGCTCGGCAGCGTCCAGCCGCGCCGTCACCGCGGCGAGCTGCTCCTCCAACGCGGCGGCGCGTTCGTTGGCCGCGATCAGCCGGGCCTGAAGCTCGGCGTAGGACTCACCCGGCGCGGTCGGCCCGTACGGGCGCAACGGCTCGAACCCGCCAGCGGGAGCGTCGGTCTCGTGGATCGCGGTCACCGCTCCATCTCCTGTACCCGGTCGTGGTTGTTGACCAGGCCCGCGAACGCGTGCCCCGGAATCGGGCGCCCCTGCTGCCGCGACAGCTCCGCCGTGCGGGCAGCGGCGAACGATCCGGACACCGGGACCGGTGCCGCGGCCGGGTTGGCCTCGGCCGGGTCCGACCAGGAGTCGCGACGTTCGGCGGCAGCGAGCTGCTGGCGGGCCTGCTCGATGGTGCGCGGCTCGACCACCCAGCGCCCGTTGCCGGTCAGTTCGCGGGCGTGCTGCTGGCTGCGCCAGTCGATCTCGCTGATCGCGTGGAAACCCTGAGCCCGGTCCGCGGCGATCTGCTCGTGCAACCGACGCATGGTGTCCGGCGCCGAGCGCCAGTCGCTGTGCGCGTCCTCCAGGTACCGGTAGGCCGCGCCGAGTTCGTCGTCCCGGCCGCTCCAGCGGTCGCGGATCTCATCGACCTGGTCGAAGATCCGGTCGCTGTCCTGCCGGAACTCGGTGTGGAACGCGGTTTCGCTCAGGTCCTTCACCCGGTCGAAGTCCGCCCGCATCAACACCTCCTCCGGGTTCTCCACTCGTCCGGCGTAGCGGTTGATGTACAGGTCATCCAGCTCGTTGCTGCTCACAGCTCCATCTCCATTTCCCGGTCCCGGTTGCGGCCGTTGACCAGGCCCGCGAAGGCGTGGCCCTTGATCGGCGTACGGCCGTTGGTGTGTCCGTTGCTGGCGGCCTCGGCCCCGGCCTGCTCGGCCTGGCGCTCCGGGCTGCCGTAGCGCTCGTGCGCCGGTGTGCGCTCGGCGAGCTTCGCCACCGCCTCATCGCGCTCGCCACGCAACTGGTCCCGCTCGGCGGTGATCGCGGTCAACTGCCTGGTCAGCCTGGCGTTGGCCTCGGTCAGCTCGTTGTTGTGCTCGATCGACAACCGATGCCGATTGCGCAGCTCGTTGTTGCGCTCGGCGGCGTCGACCAGATCGCCGGACAGCTGCTCGATCTCGCGACCGCGCTGCGCGAGATCCTCGGCGAGCTGGTCCCGTTCGGCCGCGACCCGCTGCACCGAAGCGGGCAACTGCTGCTCGTCGCGGGCACGCTCGGTGGCGCTGGCCTGCGGCACCTGCTCGCGCAGGGTTCGCGCTTTCTGGTCACGGTCATGGCCTTCGGCGAGTTCCCGTGTGGCGGTGGTGACGTGTTCCCGTCCTCCCTCGCTGAACCACTTCGGGACCTCGACGCCACGTTCACGCAGTGAGATCCGCATTTGCGCACCTGGTCTGGTCGGGATCGTGCGGACCCGCCGATCCGCCCACGCCGCTGCTTCGGCCTCGGTGGCGTGCCAGCTGTGCTCGACCCGCACGCTGCCGCCGGGCTCGGTCGGGGCGATCGAGATCGACGCCGACACCTTCGCCCGCTCCTGGGCGTTCTCCAGCTCGGATTCGGCCTGCTCCGGAGAAAGGCCGGCCGCGATCGCCCGCTCCCGCGCGGTGCTGATGTCACGGCCGTAGGCATTCAGCGCCGCCCGGTTCGCGCGGTCCTGAGCGGCCGGATCGAGCGACGCGGTCGATGGCCGGGACAACCGCGGCGCGTTCGCGTCCCA
>NZ_JBJZOK010000058.1:0-21655 GCF_047200615.1 Nocardia sichangensis | reverse complement strand
ATCTCAAGTGGCGAATCCGATTTGTTCCGATCATGCCCGCATCGATGGATTCTGCTACTCGTACTCGCCATACTCGGGCGTGGTACCGGATCTAGAAGTAGCCGGAGCGCCCGAACTCGGCATTATTGACAGCTTTGATTGCTCAATAACACTGCTGGTCGGTCTTCGCCCTGCGGGCGCCCAGATTGGGGGATGCAGGTCAAAACCTGTGACTAGATGGTCAACTTGTGAGTGGCCGGTTGGCAACCCATCGGTTGGTCTGGCAGTATCGACTTATGGCAACCAGACGCGCCGAGACCACCCAGGAGAGCAAGCAATTGCTGGTAGCTGCTGCGGCGGAGTTGTTCGCGGAACGGGGCTATCGGCAGACGACCTTCGCTGACATCGCCGATCGGTCCGGTATCAGCCGTGGATCGATCACATGGCACTTCGGGAGCAAAGAGGGGCTGCTCGAAGCGGTGATCAAGCAGATGGTTTCGTCGGTGGAAGTCGACCTTGAGTCCCCTGGAGTCAGAGGAGCGGGTCTCGACCGAGTACTCCAAGGTGCTGTGGAGATGAGTCAAGCGCCGGGGACGAAGCTGTTCATCACGATGATCGCAGAGGCGACTGAACCGGGTTCTCCGCTACGCGCCCGGTATGCTGAGCTTCACGAGGTACTGCGGCGTCGGATTCATTCTTGGGTCGATTCGGCGATGCTGCCCGCGGGAGTTACTCTAGACGGCTTTGCTGCAGTGGTGCTGGGATCCGTAATCGGCATCCACCAGCAATGGCGTATCGCGCCCGAGTCGTTCGATCTGGAAGATGCCTATGCCTCGCTGCGGCAGCTAATGCGGTGTGCGTTGAAGGATGCGGCCAGGCTTGGTGGTTGAATCGGTGACGGGCGGTAGCCTCGCCGTTGGATGTCTTGCCCGACGAGAATACTGCGGTTAGTGCTGTGACGGGAGTGCTACCTGGCCGCAGCGATGAAGTAGTGATCGTCAATAGTCGCACCGACGGGCAAATGTGGTATTCCAGTAGAATGGTGCCGTTGCGGTGGTGCAGCTAGCCCGCCATTCCGCATCGGTGCGCCCAGACGTGGGCTGCAACGTACGTTGGTCTTTGCCGCCTGGCCGGTCATATGACCACCCTGCCTGAAGCGTGCGGGTCGGATAACGGCAGATTCGGAACTCGCTGAACAGGCCGTTGCTGCGATTACCATCGAGCACCCCGGCGTGTGTGAGGGGACCGAGAGCATTGATATGGCTACCGCCCAACCGGGCAGAAAACGAACTCTACGGAATCTAGACAACTCAAGGCGGCGATGTTCGAACTGTCGCGCGGGGCACTCCGGGTCGTAGATCTGGATTGGCATGTATAAAACTGAGCCCGCCGCTGCAAATCACGCCTGAGGCTGCGCCCTACGAATGTGGGATATCGCACATCGCGGGAATCGCCAGGCCCACTTGTCTGCTCGTGGTCTCGCCGGACAGCGATATATAAGGACCGGATGTCGAATTGCGGCTCGCCAAACCGTATTAGATGCAGACGCGATCTGCCAACTGGATAATGCTCCCGCTGATATCCTGCGTCCTAGCGACCCCCATACTTGATCAGCGAAGGGCTAATTAGGACAATTAAACGCACAACCGCATCCGCATCGCGAACACGAAACTGGCCCCTATCACCGACTAGGCCATATTCGACTCGATTTCGCCGAAGGCTGCTACTTCTGACCGCTATTTCATCGGATGAAGAATCCGATTCTGGCAGACCAGGATTCAGGTCGGTGCTGAGCAGGTCCGCACACCGGCGTCCTGGAGTCGAGAACGGACGCCGAATCGTAGCGCTGGTGGAGGTTGCGGGCTTCGACAAGCGGCTGGTGTTCTTCGAGCGCTGGCTGCCCGGTCACCTCGCCTCGATCGGCAATCGCCACCACCGTCGGATGGTGAACGAGTTCGCCACCTGGAAGGTTCAGCCCTGGCTGCGGACGCGGACCGCTGACACCCGGCAGCCCCCGCAACACCGGGACCCGGATCATGCGGGCCACCGAGTTCCTGGCGTGGCTCAGTGAATCCGACGACCGTCCTCATCGACAACGAGATCGACCTCCGGTCGCGGGTCACGTTCACCCTGCTGCTCTACGGCCAGCCTCTCAGCACAATCGTCCGACTCGCCGTCGACGACGTCGTCACCAGCCGCGACGGCGTCTCGATCCGATTCGGGGAACCGCCGACACCGGTTCCCGAGCCATTCGCCGGCGACGGCCGTCGGATCTGGCATCGGGCTTCCAACGCACGCAGACACGCCGGCGTCTGTGGAAGCTTGCGACATCCGAGTCGGAATGATCGGCGAGAATGACTCATCGCCGGGAGATACGGGCGGTGCTGGTCATCGGCTGGTGGAAGATCTGGGCGTCTGCTCGGCAAGGGTGGCAGTGGCGCGGTCGAGGAAGTCGCAGAATGCTTGGTGCTCCTCGGGGGTGAATCGTTGAGTGAGAGTACGTTCGAGCACAATGACTTCTCGGTAGGCGCGGTCGAGCAAGCTGCGGCCAGCCGCCGTCGGCGTGGTGATCAAGACCTTCGCGTGGACGGGTGACGGTTGCCGGTCGATGAGGCCCTTGCTGTGCATGCCGCTTAGGACGGTAGCCATGCTCTGCTGTGTGACTCCGCACTCACGGGCCAGTTGGGCGCCGGACATGCCATCCTCCCGAGACAAGATCAGTAGCACCATGTACTGGATCATCGTCAGTCCATATCCACGTAGCACCGCCTCGTGGTGGGCCGTCCGCGCCTGTTCGGTGCGACGGATGCGGGTGCACAGGTACTCCTCGACTGGTACGTCAACCATCTCACAATTCCCTTAGTTGACTAAGGTATCTGTTACTGATTACCTTCATGGTGTCAGGATACTGAGTCAACGTAGAAAGTTGTATGCGATGAAGGCTGTTGTTTTGAGCGCGGACGACCAGTTTCGGATCGACGAGGTGGCCGAGCCGGTGCCAGGGCCGGGTGAGGTGGCGATCCGGGTTGCATACGCGGGTGTGCAGTACGGTGATGTGTTGGTCCGTGAAGGCCATTTTCCGATCCCGCGTCCGTTCGTCCCCGGATTCGAAGCCGCGGGTGAGATCATTGGGGTCGGTGAAGGTGTCGACGGGGCACGTATCGGTCAATCGGTCACCGCGCTGATTGCTGGAGGCGGATACGCTGAAATCGTCGTTGCGCCCGCGGTGTTGGCGATCGAATCCGCAGGTGTCGCGTTGCGGGACGCGGCGGGGTTCGGATGGATCACCCCGACTGCCTACGACCTCATCAACACGATTGGCGGCGTCCGGGCCGGGGATAGCGTGTTGATCCACGCTGCGGCAGGCGGAGTCGGTTCGCTGGCTGGGCAGTTCGCTGCCGCAGCGGGTGCGGAACGCGTGGTCGGTGTGGTCGGCAACGGCGATCAGGTCGATTACGCCCGTCGGTTCGGTTACGACCGGGTGCTTGTTCGCGAGGAATTTCCAGCGGCGTTGGGTGAGGAGACCTTCGATGTTATTTTGGACCCCATCGGCGGTGAAACACGCGTCGCGAGTCTGGCGAGGCTGGCTGAGCACGGTCGGATTGTCGTTTACGGCAACATCTCCACTTTTGAGCCCGTCACCGTGTCGGCAAATGACTTGCTGATGCGCGGTCAGTCGCTGATGACTTACAACAGCAACCTTGCCAGCCAGACTCGTCCACAGCGGTTGGCTGACAGTGCTGCTCGAGCTATGGCGCTGGTGGCCGAAGGAACGGTGCGCATCGACGTCACCGCCGAGTATGCACTCTCGGATGTGGAGACTGCAATTATCAATCTCGCCGGAGGAATGACCACAGGTAAAAGCATCGTCCGCGTCGGTTGAACCGAGCTGAACCGCTGGCCGAAAGACGACGATGTTTGCTGAGTGTGGCGTCACTCGATGCCGCGGGGAATCCGGTCTTTGTATGGGATGGGGGAGCGTGTCTCCACAGATCATGGAAGTCGGTATTGCCGCCGGATCGGCCGCGTGAATAGGCGGAACTGTGGATGAAACCGGCCGCATATGGTTGATCCACCATGCTCCTTGCAAGTCTGGAGCTTTGTCTGAGCGATGTGGCGAAATGGCCTGTGTCCAGATGGCGTGACAGTCAGCCGTGTAAGTGAAAGTGCAAAATCAACTTTCTCGGACGAGCGCACGCATCACTATCCGAGCCTGCCGCTGCGGTGGGAAGCTGATGAAACTGGGATCCGGATGCTACGTGCCAAGGTTATCGAGTGAGTCAACAGATAGATCATGCTTACATGGTGTGACTCTTTTCGATCGAGCCTCGGGTCGGATCCGACCCGAGGCTGGTCTGGCTGTTTGCGTGATTTACCCACGAGGTATGTCGTTCGTCGACGAGCAAAATCGAAGCGAACATGCACAGTCATTGGGTGTTGGAGCGCTCTCGCGCGTGTTCGACGATCAGCCGGTGCAGTACTTTTGCGGGGCCACATGCGTGGTCGTTGTGGAGTTCGACTTCTGTGAATGCTTCGATAAGGGCGCTAGGGCGGTCGAGGCGACGGTCTGTGAAGCATGCGGGGTTCAGTTGCGCGCGCCAGCTGCGGTAGCCGTCGACGACGGTGGCGAGTGTGTCGGTTGTCCAGGGGCCGCTGATTCGCTGGTATTCGGTGATCAGGGCACTCTCTGCGAGCTGTCGTGGTTGTGTGCCAGCTGTTGTCTCAAGTATACGGCCAATGGCGTGGACTACGGCCGCGTACATGGGTCGGTCGTCGGGTCGAGGTTGTGGTTGGCTGGTCTGACCTGCTGTTTCGCCCTGTGGAATCGGGTTCGCGGCCAGTGATTGGTCGATGAGGATCCATGCTGGTGTGCGGGCTTCGCGATCTTGGTGCTGATCTGCTTGATCCCGGCCGGCGTGAGACGCAATACCTTTGAAATCCGCGAGCCGGATCCCGCGGAGTGCGAGGAAGGGATACTTCGCGAGCATGTCGTCGACTGCCGTCGCCATGTCGGCGACGGTTGGTTTCTGAATCCCCGAGGTCTCGAAGCCCAGAGTCTGCAGGCCGTGTCGAGCGCCGAGATCCCGAACCATTGCGAGCGCCTCTGGATCAGTCTGAGCGGCAAGAAGCGGCTCAGTCCGCTCGGCTGCGCGTGATTTGGGTCGTTTCGTCTTTTTGCCTGGCTGCACGCGATTCAACGCAGGTTGGTTTTGTCCGGAGTGTGTCGACGGAATGGCTCGTCCGGGCGGGGAAGTGCTGGTTCCCGTGTGTGTCCACGGTGTACTGGGCCTACTCTGCTGCGGCGGTGTGGCACTCTGTGGACGGTTCATCGTTTTGCGTGTCGGGTCTGAGGTCACCGCAGATAAGCGGTTGCCTGGTTTGTCGGCGATGGAGGTCGCGTCCGCTGTCGAGGGCGCGGCATTGTGTGGAGTGCGGGCAGGTGCTGGCTGCGAGTTGGGAGGCTCGGCGCGCTCGTAAGAATCGCTGTCATGCCCGGTAGGTGCCGGAAGCTCAGCCGCGCTGAGCTGGCCGCTCGGCCGGTTGGCCGTAAGCTCGGAAGGCTGGGTGATGCCTGGTGGCTGCGTGGCCTCCATATCATGGAGGCGCGAAGTGCCATGCAAGGTCAAATGCGTGCCATCATCTGGACCAGGCGAGGGGGGAAACAGGTCAAAAGGGGATTCCAATAGCTGCTGGGCATCCCCTCGGGCCTGTGTGAGCGGTACGGCTGGTGGTCGGAGACGGTCGGCAGGATCTGTCGACTCTAGATTTCTTATCCGCGAGCTGAGGTGTTGATCTTCGTGATGGAATGCTACTGCAGATTCTGCAACTCGGTCGGCTAGCTTGCGCATATTCGCCACCAGATCTTCGAAGCTAGCTATCCCGTTTCTTGCGGCAGGTTCATAGTTTTCTCCGAAGGCCCGGCCGGGCTCGTCATGCCCCCAACACTGCCCTTCTCTCTGAAGCCTGGACTTCAGTCGGTCCAATTCTCCCTGAGCAGTGCCGGCAAGGTCGAGGAGTTCTGGCACAAGCTCCCGTAACAAGTCGGCGTCAACCCGCAAAAAATTATCCATTGTTACCTCTTCACTGCTGGGGGAAGTTTGCGCCCTTGCGATGGACCGACTGGGGCAATGCGGTCATACGGAAACGCCCACGCCGGACCACCAGGGCGCGTCCGGCTGTCGGACCAGCAAGCGTCGGACCGTGTCCGCGGGGCTTGGGCGGTAGGCTTGTCCTCGATCGCCCCGACGGCCTGTGCGCCCAGAACGCGCGTGCACAGAGTGGTGAACGCAATTGCCTCTACGAACGACAACGGAACCGTTCCCATCGGGGTAACACCACCTATCGGCCGCTGTCCCGTCAGTTCAGTTTTGACTGAATAGGCTAGTGAAGTCAATCGTCAAGGCTGAGAAGGCGCACCAGTCATTGCTCTGGTTGCGATGGTGGGCAAGGTCGCACATCAGGCGCGGGTCGGGTCTATCGAGTGACAGTTGGTCGTCGTAATTCCTTGTGCCGGAGCCGGAGAGGCTCGGGTGGTTGGAGCCTGAATAGTTCGCTACTGGTGCTTCGTGCGCCCTGGCGGAGGGCTTCGACGAATGCCCCTTCTGCGCCGTATGCAGGGGTCTATCAGGCACCAGGACCGTATGGTCGGCTGACCAACCGGCACGAGGCCTTTGCGGATGGTCGGTTCGCCTTCGGTCCGCTATCCGGCGCCGAGCGCCTGTGCGGGCAGCGTCGCCCTCGGCCGAGCGAAGCCTGGGCAAGGTATTGCGATCGCGCATCTTTCCGGCTAGGCGCCATGGGGTGGATCTGGGCACAGCCTGCTCGATCAGGTCCTATGTATCTATCGTGGCCTGCCGCCGTAGATCTTAAGATCTCAGATGAATCGATCTTCCCGCGGCATTCGAGTTCTGCTGGTCAGATCAAGTTCGAGTCGCCTTCATGCTGCCTTCAGTCGGCTTCCGGGCAGGGGTGGTGGTACCCCAGGAAGTGCTGAAAGGCTAGATCGACAGCCTCTCGGTCGCCGGTCGCGAGGAGGTCTAGCAGCAGCCCACGAATGGTTGCGAGCGTAAGCCGTGCTTGGATGCCGGCAACATGAGAGGCGAGGCCGTTGCTGGTGTATAAGCCGGTGAGAGGCTCGAGCCAGCGTTCGATCTCGCCGTCGAGAAACCTGGCGGTGTGCGCTCGGCCATGTAGGGCTTGGCCGTAGAGCTCGAAGAACAGGCGGGCGTATTCGAGAAAGCGAGTGCTGGTCGCGTT
The DNA here is from genome assembly GCF_047200615.1 of Nocardia sichangensis. Lineage (NCBI taxonomy): Bacteria > Bacillati > Actinomycetota > Actinomycetes > Mycobacteriales > Nocardiaceae > Nocardia > Nocardia sichangensis. Next base: position 14,419 of record NZ_JBJZOK010000058.1, on the reverse strand, counting down.
ATGCCAGACCGCGCGAAGCTGCTCGACTACGGGCAGCTGGTTGTTCGAGGCGAACATGTCGTCGATCAGTCGGCGTTCACGCTGAGCGATTGCGTCGACGACAGAAATAAGGACACCTGTCTTGGACTCGAAGTGATAGATGAGCATCCGGTGGCTAGTGCCAATCGCTGTTGCAAGCTGGCGCAGGCTCATGTCCCCGGTTCCGTTCGCGCGCATGTAGGCCAACAGGTCTTCTAGCAGGCGCTGGCGTGCTTTATTGGTCGGCTCCGTCATGGTCTCACTGATGCGGGGTGGCTGTTCGAGGTTTGTAGTGATCATAGACCGGCGGTGATGCCGCCCATGTACAAGCTGTGTACCAAATGGTACAACATGCCTATGGGAGAGACACCGGTATATGTTCTTGGAGTAGGCGCGACCCCGGTAGGTCGACACGAGAAGTGTTCCTTCACCGATCTCGTTCGCGAGGCGTACCTCAACACGCTCGACGATGCGGGCAGCCCGGATTCGGAGTCGATCGAGGGAGTCTGGTTCGCCAGCACTCTGATGGACTTCTGGGAACAGCGTGCGCTACGAGGCCAGGCCGTTCTGGGCCCTCTGATGGAAGAGGGGAGCATGCCCGTCGGTCTGCGTATCGTCAACGTAGACGGTGGATGTGCTAGTGGGTCGGTTGCCTTCAATGGTGCGTGGAGTGCAGTTCGTCAAGGGGCTGACCTGGCCCTGGCGATCGGCGTCGAGAAGATGAACGACGCAGATCGACCCGGCGGCGAATTGCTGCGGTGGATCGAGGGCACCGGAAACATGCTCGATCCAGGGTGGTTCTGGAGGCCGTATCATGCTGCTGCCGAGCAGCTTGGTGTTTCGTTCAGCCCTGGTGACGGGCGGTCGGCCGCAATGGATGTATACGCGATCTTGGCGCTGACGCACATGCGCCGATACGGCACGACCGTGAGGCAGATCGCGCATGCGGCCGCGAAGAATCACTGCAATGCTGTCGGCAATCCGAGAGCCCAATACCGCTTTCCTATGACTGTCGATGAGGTGCTCGAGGATCGTCTTGTCGTCCCACCGCTCACTCGGGCGATGTGCGCGCCGCGCGGTGATGCGGGCGGTGCGATACTGGTGTGTTCCGAGCGATATCTGGCCCGGCAGCCCGCGGACGTCAGGGAGCGTGCGCTTCTTGTGCGCGGACACGACGTGGCCGGAGGGCGACTCCATGCTACCTGGGAGAACGACCGTGCTCCGGTGCGCGCGCTGTCGACAACGTATCGGATGGCTGACCTGGGGCCGGGGGACCTCGATATCGTCGAGTTGCATGACGCCAGCTCGTTCGCCGAAATCCATCTCATCGAGGACATCGGTCTGTGCGCGCGAGGTGACGGCGGACCGTTCACGGCGTCGGGAGCGACGGCCCGAGACGGCCGTACGCCAGTCAATCCCTCTGGTGGCTTGGTCTCGCGCGGCCATCCGATCGCCGCTACAGGAATCCTGATGCTCCACGAACTGGCGCTTCAGCTTCGTGGTGAAGCCGGCGAGATCCAAGTAGATGGTGCGCGGATCGGCCTGGTCGAGAACGGGGGCGGCATCCTGGACCTCGATGCCGCAGTGTGTTCGACGACAATCCTTCAACGCGTTTCCTGAGGCCTTGACATGACACGACGTCGTGTATAGTTTGTGAAGCGCATCACTACTCATAGGAGTTCTCATGCTTGACGACTTCTTCGTCATCAATCCGGTGGCCCATGCCTACAACATGGCGCCCGACAACCTTCAGCCCAATAGGTGGGCGAAGACCCTCTATGACTTCCTGCTAGCGCTGCATGTCGGGTGGAATCCCGCAGGGGTGCAAACGTTGTCGGCTGAGGAGCAGGCTCATGACTGGCCCATCGAGGTGCTCGCAAAATCCTTGTTCCTCGAGAGCGATGTGGACCTGGCTGCGTCGCATACGCTGCGGCTGGACTCGTACTTCAAGGACGGCCAAGTGCGGCATGGGAAAACGCTGGAGGCGGTCACCAAGTACCCCGACAGAATGCTGGCGTACGTCGGGCTGGATCCGACCAAAGGGTTGAAGACCTGCCTGCGCGAACTCGACGAGCAGTTGGCTGACTTACCCAACGCGGTCGGGCTCAAGCTCTACCCTGCGCAGATTGACCCGCTGCGTAGCTGGCGTATGGATGATACTTCTCTGGCCTTCCCGCTGTTCGAGCGTGCTCAGGAGGCCGGTATCAAAACCATTGCGGTGCACAAGGCAGTGCCCTTGGGTGCCGTGCCAATGAACCCCTTCCGTATCGACGATGTCACAGGGGCGGCCGATGCTTTTCCGGACCTCGTCTTCGAAATCATTCACGCAGGCATGGCATTCACGACCGAGACAGCATGGGCGATCGGTTGTTACAGCAATATCTACGCCAACCTCGAAGCCACGACCGGGCTGCTTAATCGGGCCCCCCGGCTTTTCGAACAAACGCTCGCCGAACTAATGATGTATGGCGGTGCGGAGAAGATCATCTACTCCGATGGCAGCCTGGTTCTACACTCGCAGCCGATACTCGAAAGATTTCGAGACTTGGAATTCAGTGATGAGACGATCGAAACGTTCGGTGTCCCGCTCACCAAGGAAGACAAAGCGATGATCCTCGGGGGAAACTACGCGCGGATCATTGGCCTCGATATCGAGGAGGCGAAGTCGCGTATCGCCGATGACGAGTTCGCCCGGACACGTGCGCAGACCGGTCGCCAAGAGGCGTATTCCAACTGGCGGGCCTATCTTGCAAACGCCGAGTCTCTTCAGGAAGCGAGCCTGGCATGAGTTCCGTTCTCCAACAGCAGGTAGTGGCCGCACTCGGAACAGTCAAGGACCCCTGCAGTATCGCAACCGGTCGTCCCACGAGCATCGTCGACCTGGGTCTGGTGTCGCTGGTTGAGGTAAATGAGGAGGGAGACGTGCAGCTCATTTTGCGTGCGACCTCGCCTTCGTGTGTGCTGATCGGTTCCATTTTGGCCGCCGCGGACGAGCGCATCGCTGCACTTCCCGGCGTTCGCAGCGTTCGCGCTGAGATCGACGCCATCGCGGTCTGGACTCCCGAAATGATGACACCGGAGGGCCGTCAGAGACTCGACTCCGCGCGATCCCGCGACCGGGCCGATCTTATGGCACGAAGGCCCACTGCGGCCACATTCCGCGATGCACTTCGTCAGCGAGGCGAGCATGCCTCTTGACGTCGAGACACGGGCTTTTCTGGAGCGAGCAAACGCTCGTTCCGGAAACATACACGACAGCTTCTCGGTCGAGGAATTTCGCGCCGCAGGCGAGGCTTTGCGCGCCCTGAGCTTTGATGCAGAGGAATTGGCGGAAATACGTGATATCTCTATCCCTGTCGCCGGTGGCCGGGACATTTCGGTACGGCTGTATAGGCCGGATGTCGAAGGCTCACCGCCACTTATTGTCGGTGTCCACGGCGGCTCCTGGGTACGGATGAGTGTATCACTGCAGGATGAGTACTATCGGGCCCTTGCCAATCGGAGCGGATGTGTGGTGGCGGCCGTCGAGTATCGACTGGCTCCTGAATCGCGATTCCCGACGGCGATCGAAGAGGTGCATGCGGCGGCGAGTTGGCTGCAGCAGCACGCTACGGCCCTGTCGTGCGATGCGAATAGATTTGCAATTCTCGGCGAGAGTAGCGGTGGTAACCTCGCCGCTGCGGCAACGTTGATGGCTCGAGAACGCGGTGACGTTTCCTATTCGCGGCAATTCCTCCTGGTCCCGCTACTCGATCTGCGACTGGAGTCGCCGTCATGGGAAGAGTTCGGCACAGGCTATTTGCTGGGCAAGCCACAGCTTCGCTGGGCGCTGGAGCAATACGCTCCCGGTGTGGAGGTGAGTCACCCGCTACTGTCCCCATTGTGCGCCGACAGCCATATCGGGCTGCCGGCCGCACTGATCTTCACAGGCGAGTACGACCCTCTACGCGATGATGGCGCTCGCTACGCGGTCGCGCTGCAGCAGGCTGGCGTGCGTGTGCGGTATTGGGAAGTACCCGGCCTTGTTCATCCTGCGGTTTTGGTTCCGAAGGCCATTCCATCGGCAGCCCTGTTCTTCGAAAAGTTCGGTGCCATGGTGGGGGCGGAACTTGCCTCTATAGAAAGGGTTTCATGATGCTCGATGCGACCGACCACGTTGGTTATGTCGTGCGGTCACTCGACGCAGGAATTGCTGCTTTCGCGGAGCCTTTCGGCCTGCGCGTTGTGTCAGAGGCATCCGCTCCCGAGTATTCGATCAAGGTTGTGTATCTGACAGGAGGCGGCATTACTGTCGAATTGGTGGAAATCGCCGACGCGGAATTGGCAGAAGAGCGCCTGGCTGGCCTGTCGGTTCGCCTGGACCACGTCGCCTACCGGGTGGGTGACATCGACGACGCTGCCATGCGACTACGTCGTTCGGGAGCTCGATTCACCGCGCCCGATGGGACCGAGATCGATTGCCCACTTGAGTTCGGCGGTGCCCGCCACTTGATGGTCCGGCCGGCCAACGCTCCTGGAGTGACGGTACAGCTGGTTCAGCGACGGCAGTGAAGACGAACCCCCGTGCTGACAGATAACAGGGTGGCCGTCTTCCCACCGCATCTGTATGCGGGTGTGTGTGAAGACGAGGCAGGCCGGGTTGGTGAGTGGAGGCTCCATAAGGAGGTGAAGGATGTACCTGCACGGCTGCCCATCAATGGCACGGTCGGATGCCCCGGCGCGGCCGTCATGGGCGGTACCGCTTCTCGAGCCCGCCGAACTGTTCAAAGCGATCTCGGGTCGGCTGGCCAGCGGTTCACCTCTCGTCAACTGGGCGCGGGAACTGAGTGATTTACACGCTGAACTGACTCGGCACAAGCGCGGTGGGGTGCCGTGTTCATCCGGCTTCGATTGCGAGCGGATTCGCGCAGGTATCGAGAGACTTGTGGATGACATCGATATGTGGGCCGCGCGCAATGTGCCACGAACGAATTGCGCCCGCAAGCATACGCACTCGCTCGGTGAGGCGATCAGTCATATAGCACAAACCTATTCCGAGGCATGGTGGACGGTACTCCATTCAGCCGACTGCGAACTGCGACACGAGGCATGGTCCCACCTGGGCGAAGTGCGCGAGGGGTATGCCGGGATGGTCGGTGAGATACGGGCGCGGCATCTGCAATTGCCGCTCGGAGCAGGCGTTCGTGGGAGAAGCAAATGACATGATACTAATCATGCGCACACGTTGTGTCAGCGATTTCCGGAGAGGCACTCGGACCTTCCGTTTGTCGGCAAGGAAACGCGATGGGGAGCAAGCGTGAGAGAAGGGAGTATGGACCATCGACGACATCGTTTGCGGTGACGGTGGCCGTGCAACAAGATGATCCCGCCCGTTACTGAATCTGGAACGTGCCGTATAACATCTAATTGCAGGCTATGGAGTGACAGCCCTAAGGAGTGCATCTAGTGTCAGTCGGGACTCAGAACTCTGCCCCCCGGAAGGTTCGCAGGCGGCGCGACCAGGTGATTCTTGACGCGCTTGAAAAATTGTTGCGTGACACGGCATTGCGAGATCTCGGCGTCGAAGAGATCGCGCAGTCGGCGCACATTACACGAACACGCTTCTATCACTACTACAAGTCGAAGTATGAGGCGTATGCGGCGCTCCTCCGGCGTGTTGCCGCCGAAGCAATCAACCTGTCCGATCTGCCCGGTGCATGGTTCGACCGTCCCGAAAGTGTGAGTCCTCGGGAGTCATTGTTTGCGACCATGCGCGGTATGAAGAACGTTTGGTTCGAACACCAAGCTGTCTTGCGTGAGGCATCTGACCTTTGGAACGCTGTTCCGGAAGTTCGTGAGGGTTGGTTCGAGATCATCAACGGTCTGATCGATCGCACAAGAACGGCGATCGAGCTGGAGCGGGAACGCGGAGTAGCGCCACCCGGACCGGATGCGCAACGCCTCGCTGAAAGTTTGATCTGGCACGGTGAGCGAACTCAGTTCCTCATCTTTATCAACGCACCTGGGGCGCTTGCTCCCGATGACCTTGTTGATATGACCTCGTGGATCTGGCTGCGCACTATTTACCTGTCCGATGATCCGAAGCTGTGACTAAATTATATTGATGATAGTGAAATACTCGGATAATGTAAGAAGATGGTTCTCTGCGTGCTCGCAGTCGATTTGACCCGGAGGAAATTGTGACGGGAGTTCAGCCATGATCGGGCGTTCATTTGGTAGCGCATTAGATGCGTTTGCACTTGCCTATCCGTCGGAGACGGCTCTGATCCATGGCGACTTGCGGATGACCTATGATCAGATGTTCGGGGAAATCCGACGAACTGGACGTGCCTTTTTGGCAATGGGTCTGCGGGCGGGTGATCGGCTAGCGTTCGTGATGGAGAATTCGGCAGATCTGATCGCAGTGATGTACGGTGCGTTATGGGCTGGGCTAACGATCGTCCCGTTGAATGCGCGACTCTCCGCGCAGGATCAGCGCTACATGCTTGCCGATGTAAAGGCGCGCGGGTTGGTGTTCGATCTTGCGAACGCAGAACGCGCGCACCAGCTTCTCGATATCGGCATCGAGTTTGCGATTGCGACGGCCTCCGATGCGGTACCCCCCAAAGGATACCTACTCTCAGCTCTTCGGGACGGGCAACCTCATGGTCCTGGGGCGCCGTCGGTAGATGTCGATCAGGAATGTTGGGTCCAATACACCGGCGGCACTACGGGCTACCCGAAGGGAGCTGTGCATAGTCACCGGTCGGTTCTTACATCGCTATATTCTGCGACTGTCGAATACAGCGTTCAGCCGGGAGAAGTTACGGCACATGTTGCACCGCTCACACATAGCGGCCAACTTTATGTAATGCCAGTCTGGTCGAGAGGCGGGACGCAGGTCGTACTAGGGGGATACGAACCTGAACGATTGCTCCACGCGATCGAACGGGAGCGGATCGAGAGCGTGTTGTTGGTGCCCACGATGCTCTACCAGCTACTCGACTTGCCAAATATTACTGACTATGACCTTTCGTCGTTACGGACGGTTACCTACGGAGCCGCGCCAATTGGAGCTGAGCGCCTGGAGCAGGCGCTAGACATTCTCGGTCCGGTGTTTGTACAAGCGTATGGGCAGACGGAGGCATTCGGCCAGATCACTATGCTGAGCAAACACGACCACCTGCGAGCTGTTGATGACCCAGAACTGTTGAGATCATGTGGGCGGCCGGTGTCGATTGCTGACGTCCGATGCGCCGACGACGAGCTGCTGACGGTGGCGGACGGTGAGCCGGGAGAAATCCTCGTCAAAGGGCCGCACCTTACATCAGGATATGTTAACAAGCCCGCCGAAACTGCCGAAGCACTGCGCGGCGGCTGGCTTCTCACTGGCGATATCGGCGTACGCGACGAGCGTGGATACTTCTTTATAGTTGATCGAAAGAAGGACATGATCGTTTCAGGCGGTTTCAACGTTTATCCTAAGGAAGTTGAGCGGGCATTGTTCGGGCACCCGGCGGTGGCGGATGTCTGTGTCATAGGAGTTCCGGACTCGAAGTGGGGGGAATCGGTCAAGGCTGTGGTGGTGGCACGGGGAGGGGCCGAGCCGTCCGAATCGGAGCTCATCGCGTTCGTGAAAGAGCAAAAAGGAAGTGTGCTGGCGCCGAAAAGTATCGATTTTGTCGACGTTATTCCGGTTACCGCAGCCGGCAAGCACGACAAAAAGGCTGTGCGTGCCAACTACTGGTCGGGTAGGGCGCGTGGAGTGAATTGACACGTTATCAACGCGCTGTCTGCAGATTGCTGAGTATTTCGTGAACAGATTCCTGAACTAACCTTCGGCGGAGTGGCTATGTAGCCAGGTGACATTGGATGGTCAGGTAGACAAGTGGTGCGGTGGGTGAAGTCGCGCGCGGACGACACTACGGGCGAGATCCAGTGCATCGGTACGCCCCAGAAGCTGACGAGCATGGTTGGCGGCGAGAACGGCGCCGTGCAGTTCCAGAAACAGTTGGTCGGTGTCGGTATCAGATGGGAGCTCGCCGAGGCGGCGGGCGAGGTTGATTCGTGCAACCGTAGTCTGGTATGCCGCACTCGCGGCGTCGAGAATCGCGTCGTGCACTGCGCCGGGGCGCCCGGCGAACTCGAGCGCCGCTGCGGTGAAGAAGCACCCACCCTCGAAGAAGTCCAAGTAGTCGATCCACGCTTCGAGCATTGCCCGCAGCCGCGGCAATCCGTCCTCGGCGTGCTCTGCTGATACCACTACCTGCTGGTTGAATACCCCCCGAGCTGCAGCGATGATGGCCAGTTGTAGATCCTGCTTGGATCTGAACAGCGCCTGCAGGCCGCCTTTGCTGATCCCTAAGTCTTCGGCGAGGCGCCCGAAGCTAACGCCGTCCAGGCCCTCGACTGAGGCCAGATGCATCGCGTGCTCAAGAATTCGCATGCGGCGAACATCGCCGCGACGATTCGTAGACATGACCACATTCTAACAAATACGATCGGTCGTATTGCTCGATACGGGCGTATCTATTATGCTTCGGATATCGGTTCGAAAGAAGGAGTCAGAATGAGTACGAATCCTCTGCCGATGCCTCACATCGACGGTGTTTCGCATGGATATGCCACCGTGGATGGGCTTCGCATCCACTATGCATATGCAGGAGTTGGTGCTCCGCTAGTGCTCTTACATGGCTGGCCCCAGCATTGGTATGCCTGGCGTGAGCTGATTTCGCCACTATCAACAAGGGGATACCGAGTTATCTGCCCTGATATTCGGGGCCTGGGCTGGTCCGAGAGTGCTGGCGGCGGCTACAGTCTCGGACGACTTGGTGCCGACATCATCGAGCTTCTGGACGTTTTAGGGATCGAACGGGCCCGGCTCGTCGGCCACGATATGGGCGGCGCTGCCGGGTACCGTGCTTGTCTAGATTATCCTGAGCGCATCGACCGCTTCGTAGCCCTGGCTACCGCGCCGCCATGGATGCCGCTGACGACCCCTCCGGGTTTGCTCTTGCGGCTGTGGCACTTCTTTGCATTGGCGATCGGCGGGCGACGTCTGGCCGGGAGTCCGGGGTTCGTAGCCGGGCGTCTTCGGGAATGGCGTCACAACGGTACGTTCACCTCGGACGAAGCTGAGCTGTACCTGCAGGCGAGCACGGCTCCAGAGGCTGCTGTTGCGGCTGCGCGCTATTATCGTGGCTTGGTTTCCCGAGAAGTTCCCGCGCTGATGGTGCGTCATTCGAAGCGACGTCTGAGGGTGCCGACACTTCAACTCAATGGCGAATTCGACTCGCTCACCAGGGGGCTCCCTGACTTGTCTTCCAAGTACGCCGAAGACATGGTAATGGAGACGGTGTCGGGAGTTGGTCATTTTATTGCTGAAGAACGCCCCGATTGGGTTGCTAGCCGGATCGGTCGGTTTATGAGCATATAGTGCCAATCTCTGTGGCAACGAGTCATTAGTCAAGAGTGGCATAGTCGAAGAGCGCCTCGAAGCGCACGATGACCGGGCATGTGCACCACGTACCAATAATCAATTTTTCGATCCGGGATGTGTCAGGGCGCCGATATAGGTCGATACCCATTCGGTACACATCTCGCCATCTCAAGCTCCTCGCCCCAGCAGGCAACACGCTTGCCGCTGCTCGACGAGAAGGCCTGACGATCACCGAGCGGCACGGAGTTCGGGATTGTTCTTGACAATGGAATAGAGAAGGTCCGTAATTGCCCTCACTCTGGCGAGCCGTGTCAGTTCCCGTGGCACGACCAGCCAGTAGGTCCGCTGAGCGAGGAATTCATCGTTCAGCACCGGCACGAGATCGTCGTCGAACGCACCGATGTAGCTGGGCAACGGCGCGATCCCTATCCCGTGTTTCACTGCCTGGTAGTGGCCTGTGATGTTGTTTGTTTGAATGTGCGCCCGGCACTCCGGCAGTAGTGCATCCAGGATCCGCAGCGGCTCCACATCCAGAAACGCATCGACGTACCAGATAATCGTGTGCTTCCGCAGATCGTCTCTAGAAGTAATCTTCTTCTGATTGGCAAGGTATTGCCGGGACGCATAGAGGCGCAGGTCGTAGTTCGCTAGCTTGCGTACGACAACCGAGCGCGGCGAGGGGCGCTCGAGAGTTACGGCGATGTCGAAATCCCTACCTGTCAGCACGTCGTGAGCTGTCGACGTCAGCAATTCGGTGAACAGATCGGGGTGCTCGGCCCGCACCGCGCCCAGTCCCGGAACGAGCACGAAGGCGCCGAATCCGTCTGGGGTGAGAATCCGAACCGTTCCGGTCAGGCTTCCCGATGACGCTGACAACGTCTCGTCGAGCGCGGCGAGCAAAGTCGATTCCACTGACTCCGCGTACGGTAACAGCCTTCGCCCCGCTTCGGTCAGTTGCCATCCGGACGTACCGCGGTCGAAAAGCCGAATGCCTGTATCTTTCTCGAGCCGTGAGATCTTTCGTGACACCGTGGTCTGGTCCACGCCCAGCCGTCTCGCTGTGTCCGCGATTCGCCCGGTGCGAGACAACTCGAGCAGAAACCGCATGTTGTCCGCAGTGAACATGACTACACCCTCCTGCAATTTTGCATTTCGCAATGCCATTTTACTGGTTGACGTATGCAATGTTGCCCGACCAGACTCGACTGGCAACCTCCAGACCCCAGGAGCAATCGTTATGTCTGTCGTCACGCATTGGATCAACAACAAGCTCTATCCCGGAACCAGCGGGAACACAGCGCCGGTGACGAATCCCGCGACCGGTGAGGTGACACGGCACGTGGCTCTGGCCGGTAGCGAGGACGCCCGCGCCGCGATCGATGCCGCCGTCGCTGCGTTCCCCGCTTGGCGTGACACTTCACTCGCCAAGCGCACCGCCGTCGTGTTCACCTTCCGGGAGTTGCTTAACGCGTGCAAGGAAGAGTTGGCCGCGATCATCACCGCTGAGCACGGCAAAGTGCTCTCAGACGCCCTCGGCGAGGTCTCCCGTGGCCAGGAGGTTGTTGAATTAGCCTGCGGCATAACGCATCTGCTGAAGGGGGGAGCGACCGAGAACGCGTCAACCAACGTTGATGTGCATTCGATCCGCCAGCCTGTAGGTCCGGTCGGGATCATCTCTCCGTTCAACTTTCCCGCCATGGTTCCGATGTGGTTCTTTCCGGTCGCCATCGCCACCGGCAACACGGTCATCCTCAAGCCCAGTGAAAAGGACCCCAGCGCCGCGAACTGGATTGCCGAACTCTGGGCCGAAGCCGGGCTGCCTGCCGGCGTCTTCAACGTCCTGCACGGTGACAAGATCGCCGTTGACGAACTGCTCACCAACCCCGCGATCAAGGCCATTTCATTCGTGGGCTCCACCTCGGTCGCCCAGTACGTCTACGCCACTGGCACCGCCCATGGCAAACGCGTTCAAGCCCTTGGAGGAGCGAAGAACCATGCCGTTGTCTTGCCCGATGCCGACCTCGACTCGACCGCCGATGCCATGGTGAACGCCGGCTTCGGCTCCGCCGGGGAGCGCTGCATGGCCATCAGCGCAGTCGTCGCCATCGGCGGCATCGCCGACGATCTCGTCGTCAAGATCAAGGATCGGGCCAGGACCCTGAGGATCGGTGACGGCACCAAGAAGGCTGACATGGGGCCACTGATCAGCAGGGCGCACCGCGACAAGGTCGCCTCCTATATCGATGCCGCCGAAGCCGATGGCGCCGCTGTTGTGCTCGATGGGCGAACTGTGCGCGCAGACGGCGACCAGAACGGATTCTGGCTCGGCCCCACCCTGATCGACCATGTGCACGCCGGCATGTCGGTCTATACCGACGAAATCTTCGGGCCCATTCTGTCGGTCCTGCGCGTCGACTCCTACGACGACGCCCTGGAACTGGTCAACTCGAACCCCTACGGAAACGGCGCCGCGATCTTCACCAATGACGGAGGTGCCGCGCGCCGCTTTCAGACCGAGGTGGAGGTCGGCATGGTTGGCATCAATGTCCCGATCCCGGTACCGACGGCGTACTACAGCTTCGGCGGCTGGAACAACTCGCTGTTCGGCGACACCCATGCCCATGGCACGGAAGGCGTGCACTTCTTCACCCGAGGCAAGGTCGTGACCAGTCGCTGGCTCGATCCCAGCCACGGCGGAATCAACCTCGGCTTCCCGCAGAACGACTAAGGACATCGGCAACATGAGCGTTCAAGTAGCGCTGCCTCGCTTCGCCCGGATCGGCGCGGGTGCCGTCAACGAGATCGGCACCGTCGTGGCCCAATTGAGCCTGCAGCGTCCAGTCGTCATCACAGACAAATACCTGACTTCCACCGGTGCTGCCGAACGTGTCATGAATCTGCTGCGCGCGGCGGGCGTGACTCCTGCGCTGTTCGATGGCACCGTGCCCGACCCCACCACCGAATGCCTGGAGGATGGGCTGCGTGTGCTGGCGGACCATCGTGCGGATTCAGTGATCGGGTTCGGCGGCGGCAGCCCCATTGACACCGCCAAAGCCCTCGCAGTCCTGTCGGCGCGCGGTGGAACGATGCGCGAGTACAAAGCTCCAAATGCTTACTCGGGGCCGTCACTGCCCATCATCGCCATCCCCACAACCGCGGGCAGCGGTTCGGAGGCCACGCAGTTCACCGTGATCACGGACAGCGCATCCGACGAAAAGATGCTGTGTCCCGGGCTGTCGTTTCTGCCGATCGCCACGATCGTGGACTTCGAACTCACCGTGTCGATGCCGCCGCGCCTGACCGCAGACACAGGGATCGACGCGCTCACCCACGCCATCGAGGCGTACGTCAGCCGCAAGGCGCACCCGTTCTCCGACGGCCTGGCGATCGCGGCGATCCGTACCATCGGCAAGAACATCAGAACGGCCTACCAGGACGGGGCGAATACTACGGCGCGGGAGGCGATGATGATCGCATCCACACAAGCCGGTATGGCGTTCTCGAACTCGAGCGTCGCGCTCGTGCACGGGATGAGCAGGCCGATTGGCGCGCACTTTCATGTCGCGCACGGGCTGTCCAACGCGATGCTGCTGCCCGCGGTCACGACCTTCTCCATATCGGGGGCAGAAAGCCGTTACGCTGACTGCGCCCGGGCGTTCGGAGTTGCCGCTGAATCTGCGAACGACTCGGTCGCCGCCTGGTTCTTCGTGGACGCACTGACCGAGCTGTGCCAAGACTTGAAGGTCCCGACACCGCTCGCCTATGGCATCGACCGTGACCGATGGAATGAATTGATTCCACTGATGGCTCACCAGGCGCTCGAGTCAGGGTCACCCGGAAACAATCCGGTCGTACCCACCGCCGACCAGATCGAGACGCTGTATTCCGACGTTTTCGAGTAGTCTCGGCGAAACCGGTTCCGCGCTGCGGCGGATGCGAGGAATGGACAGCGGGGTGATCGAGGCCGCTGGCGCTCGATGCGCGCCTCGTCTGCCTCATCAGCTCGTGAGCACCGAAAGCGGATGCGTAGGCGTAGGGTCATGCCCGGCTTCTTCCCGGTGCGACGTGGCGGGTGCGCGGGTCGGGTGTCGGCTGTCCTGCCGCTTCGCGGAGTTGTTCACCGCGGGAGACGGTCGGGTGACCCGCCCGACTGTCACTGCGTGCGCCTCTGGAGTGGCAGCCGCGGAACACCGTGGAAGTGGCTTGGGTGCGGAGACAGGTCGATTTCTCGCAGCAACCGAGCGTCACAAGACTATATTCTATATTGCTGTCGCGGCTGAAGGTGCTTCCCGCTCGGGCACGTGCGAATCCATTGCAGGAGTTTGCCGAGATCCGTTCGACTTACATGAACGCTGTTCAGATGTCAGCGAGGCAGCTTGCCACGAGACGAGTCGGTGTCGGAGATAGTGCTATAGATGTCGCTTCCGACACTTACGCTTTATCGACGCCCCGCATAACCTTTTTGTATCGGGCTCCGCACCCGCCAATGGTGTCGGTAGGTTGACAGCGAAGTTGGCCATACAGGCGGGCCCGGAAGCAACTGAACATCCGCCGCCTTAATAGTGCAGCTGCACTCGCATGGTTTACCTGTCGGGTGGTGTTGGGTCGTGCTGTGGTCGAGCTGGATTCGTTGATGGCGAGGTCGGAGAGCGGTTTACTCGCGCTGAGCCGCGGGGACGGGCACGCGGGTATGTGTCGGGGTCGCTGGCGGTCTGGAACGCAGAACGGGTGGACGCTGGCCGAGCGTGCCGGTGACGGCAGTTCGGATGGGATGCAGCGGCCTGCGCGCCGCCGATGCGCGCCGCCGACTGGGATGTCGACGGCGGCCGTGACGATGTGCGTGACTATGTGGTCGAACATCTCGTTGACCCGGAGCTGTACTGGCTGGTGACGAGAGCGGGTTCCTGAAGAAGGGCACGAAGTCCGCTGGGGTGCAGCGCCAGTATTCCGGCACCGCTGGACGTACGGAGAATTGCTTGGTCG
>NZ_JBJZOK010000057.1:0-22322 GCF_047200615.1 Nocardia sichangensis | reverse complement strand
GGCGAGAACGTTTCGCAGCAATTTCAGAGGGAACTACAAGCACACACAGCGCGCGGACGACAATGATGGATGGTGGAGACGGATCGCTGTCCCGCGCGAACAACGGAGGTATGTATGGTCGTCGCGACGACGCCGGGTCACCCGGCGCCGCCAGCCCCCGCCACCTCGACGCGACCGCGTTGGTGGCGGCCGAGGCTGCCCGCGACGGCTGTGTACTTGGCGGGGCTGGTCGTCGTCTCGGCGATCTTCTCCGTCCTGAGCGACTCCGCGCAGACGAGGGTGGTTCTGCACGCGAGCACGAACCTGCACAACCTGCTGGACGGCCGGATCGGGACGTTGCTGGCAAGCGCGTTCGTGATCGGCGACGTCGTCGGGTCGTGGGTGATCATCCCGCTGCTGGCCTGTCTGCTCGCTCTCGCCGAACTGCGCTTCGGCGCGTTGCGGTTGGTGCGGGTTTTCCTGGCCGGCCACATCGGCGCCACGTTGTTCGTCGCGGCGGGGCTGTGGGTGGGCGTTGAGGCCGGATGGGTGCCCACGAGCATCCGCTGGGCCGAAGACGTCGGTGTCAGCTACGGCGCCATGGCTTTGGTCGGCGCGCTGGTGGCCGCCCTGCCCTACCGGTGGCGCGCCGCCTGGTCGACGCTCTGGTTCATCGTCGCGGTCGAGGGTGTGCTCATCGAGCGCACCTTCACCCAGGTCGGCCACATGGTGGCGTTGATGATCGGCACCGTGGTCGGGTTCTGCATGGTCTGGGCCAGGACGACCACCCGTCGGCGGCTGACCCGGATCGAAAGCGCCCTGCTCGCCGTCAGCGTGGTTCTCGCGGCGATTCTGCTCATGGGCTGACGACGGGGGCGTGCGGGCGTTCGCCTACAGTGCTTGGGTGCGCCTAGTGATTGCTCGCTGTCAGGTCGACTACGTAGGGCGACTCACCGCCCATCTTCCGATGGCCCGCAGGCTACTGCTGGTGAAAGCGGACGGCTCGGTGCTCGTGCACTCCGATGGCGGCTCGTACAAGCCGCTGAACTGGATGAGCCCGCCCTGCTGGCTGGAGGAACGCAACGGCGACGCGCAGCTCCCGGAGGGAGCGAAGGCGCTGTGGATCGTCGCCAACAAGGCCGGCGAGGAACTTCGCATCACCATCGAGGACATCGAGCACGACTCCTCCCACGAACTCGGCGTGGACCCGGGCTTGGTGAAAGACGGTGTGGAGGCTCATCTCCAAGAGCTGCTGGCCGAGCACGTGCATACGCTCGGCACCGGCTACACGCTCATCCGCCGCGAGTATATGACCGCGATCGGCCCGGTGGACCTGCTGTGCCGGGACGCCGACGGCGGCACCGTGGCGGTGGAGATCAAACGGCGCGGTGAGATCGACGGCGTCGAACAGCTCACCCGCTACCTCGAGTTGCTGAACCGGGATCCGCTGCTGGCTCCGGTGGCGGGCGTTTTCGCCGCCCAGCAGATCAAGCCGCAGGCGCGCACCCTTGCCGAGGATCGCGGTATCCGCTGCCTCACACTCGATTACGACGCCCTGCGTGGCACGGAGAGCAACGAATTCCGCTTGTTCTGAACTCGGGGGCGTGCGGGGCGCACGCCCCCGAGTAATAGGCTTGTCGCATGCCCCGCCGGAAACCGCGTTCGGATCGCCACGCTGATCACTCGCGGTCGGGAGGCGCGCCGATCGGCGATGTCTTCGGACGGACCGAATCAGGCCCGGACGGTGATGAGACTTATGTGGTCCGCACCATTCCGGGCACCCGCGCTGTGAAGACCTACCGCTGCCCGGGCTGTGACCACGAGATTCCGCCCGGCGTCGCGCACCTCGTCGCGTGGCCCGCTCATGGCGGAGAAGACGACCGCAGGCATTGGCATCGCGGGTGCTGGAACGGTCGCCGTACTCGGAAGATCACCCGACGCTGGTCCTGATGCCCACAAACGGGTGCGGAATTAAGGAAGGCCGCCCCGGTGGGGGCGGCCTTCGGTGAATTCGGTTCAGTTTTGCTGTAGTCGCCTCAGTCCGACGTCAGTTGCTGACGTCGGCGCTCTCGCGCTCTTCCGAGTCGATATCGTCGTCCTCGGTGGCGACCTCGGGGATCGCCTTCTGACGGGAACCGGTGACCGACTTGGTGTTGCCGCCGATCGACTTGCGCTGATCAGGAACGCCGTCCAGCAATTCGCTTTCCCGGTTGACCGCGGCGAGCATCGCGGGCACCGAGTCGAGCTGACCGCGGATACCGAGCAGCTGGGCGAGCACGCGGCCGCGCAGCACGCGCATCTCCTCGGCCAGCTCCTTCGCGTGCGCGATCTTGCGCTCGGAGGTCTGGGTGGCGGAGGTGATGAGGCGGTTGGCCTCGTCGGTCGCGTCCTTGATCCGCTGGGCGGCCTCGGCGCGGCTGGTGGCTTCCAGCTCTTCCATGGCGCGGGTGAGCTTGGTGCGACGCTCGGCCATGGTGGCCTCGAAGTCCTGCTGGGTGGCCTTGCGCTTCGCGTCGGCTTCCTTCGCGATGCGGTCGGCCTCGGCCTGAGCGGCCTCGATGATCTTGGCGGACTCGGTGCGTGCGTTCGCGAGGGTCTGCTCGAATTCGATTTCGAGCGCCTCGCGCTTCTCCTTGGTCTCCGCGAGCAGCGACTCGTACTTGCCACGCATCTCGGTGGCCTGCTGCTCGGCGATCGACACCATCTCGGCGGCTTCGGCCTGCGCCAGGGCACGGACCTCGGACGCCTCGTCGGAGGCGAGACGGAGCATGCGGGAGATGCGGTCGGACATGCCTTCCGCGGTGGTCGGCGGCACCGAGAGTCGGTCGACCTCCTTGCGGAGTTCGTCGATCTCGTCGCGCGCGTCTTCCAGCTGGCTCGCGAGGTTACGTGCTTGTGCCGCAGCCGCATCGCGGTCGGTGGCGGTGACTCTCAGTTCCGCGTCGAAGCGGTCGAAGTAATTACGCACCTCGTCTTGCGCATAACCCTTGCGCACAACGGTGAAGGGCAGTGCAACGAAGCGATTGCGATCGGACTCGGGTGACGACATGGCACACAAACTACAGCCTGAAGACAGCCGATGGTGACTCGACTGCGAATGTCATTCCAACGAGTTTTCCCGACCTGACGCCGATACTAGTGCGTAACATTAGCGTTCGGTTCGACCAACTCGATCAGCACACCTCCAGCATCCTTCGGGTGGATGAAATTGATGCGAGAATCGGCCGTTCCGTGCCGTGGAGCCTCGTACAGCAAACGCAGACCCTTGGCGCGCAGGTACGCGGAGACGGCCTCGATGTCGGTCACCCGGTAGGCCAGTTGCTGCAAGCCGGGCCCGCTGCGGTCGATGAACTTCGCGATCGTCGATTCCGCGTTGAGCGGTGCCAGCAACTGCAGGGCAGTGGCGCGGTCGGGTGCGCCGGGCAGCGACAGCATCGCCTCGTGCACGCCCTGAGCCTCGTTGACCTCGCGATGGGTCTCGATCATGCCGAGGTTCTCCGCGTACCAGGCGACCGCGGTGTCGAGATCCGGCACCGCGATGCCGACGTGGTCCACCGCGGTCACGTAGTCCGCGGGGATGAAAGATGACTGTTCGGTAACGTTGCTCACCATTCGAAAGTAGCGCGACCTGGCACGGGGCGCGCGTGACGCACCCGCTACCGTTGAGTAGAACACCTGCTCTCGCATTGCCCGGTGTGGGCGCGAGCAGGTCCGATCTACGAATGCGAGGCTCGTCGTGACCACTTCCGTGATCGTCTCCGGTGCGCGTACCCCGGTCGGCAGGTTGCTCGGAGGTCTGAAGGACTTCAGCGGTTCCGATCTGGGCGGGTTCGCGATCAAGGCGGCGCTGGAGAAGGGCGGTGTCGCGCCCGACCAGGTCGACTACGTGATCATGGGTCAGGTGCTCACTGCGGGCGCGGGCCAGATCCCGGCCCGGCAGGCGGCGGTGGCGGCGGGCATCCCGATGGACGTGCCCGCGCTGACGCTGAACAAAGTCTGCCTGTCGGGCATCAACGCGATCGCGCTGGCCGACCAGCTGATCCGGGCGGGCGAGTACGAGATCGTCGTCGCGGGTGGCCAGGAGTCGATGAGCCGGGCGCCGCACATGCTGGAGAAGAGCCGGGAGGGCTTCAAGTACGGCGACGTGACGCTGCGTGACCATATGGCCTACGACGGCCTGCACGACATCTTCACCGATCAGGCCATGGGCGCGCTGACCGAAGCGCGCAACGAGGCCGATCGGATCAGCCGCGAGGATCAGGACGCGTTCGCGGCGGCTTCGCACCAGCGTGCGGCGGCGGCGTGGAAGAACGGCGTGTTCGACGACGAGGTGGTCCCGGTCGCGGTGCCGCAGCGCAAGGGTGATCCGGTGCTGGTGACCACGGACGAGGGCATTCGCGCCGACACCACGGTGGAGTCGCTGGGTAAGTTGCGTCCGGCGTTCCGCAAGGACGGCACCATCACCGCGGGTACCGCGTCGCAGATCTCCGACGGAGCCGCGGCGGTCGTGGTGATGAGCAAGGAGAAGGCGCAGTCGCTGGGGTTGAGCTGGATCGCCGAGATCGGTGCGGCGGGTGTGGTCGCGGGTCCGGATTCGACGCTGCAGGACCAGCCCGCCAACGCGATCGCCAAAGCCTGCGCACGCGAGGGCATCTCGCCCGCCGACCTGGACCTGGTGGAGATCAACGAGGCGTTCGCCGCCGTCGGCATCGCGTCCACCCGCAAGCTGGGCATCGACCCGGAGAAGGTGAACGTCAACGGCGGCGCCATCGCCATCGGCCACCCGCTGGGCATGTCCGGCGCCCGCATCCTGCTGCACCTGGTGCTGGAGCTGAAGCGCCGCGGCGGCGGCGTCGGCGCGGCCGCGCTCTGCGGCGGCGGCGGACAGGGTGACGCGCTGATCGTTCGCGTCTGAGTTCGGCGGGGCGATGCCCCGCGCCGAATCGTGCCGATGGCCGCCCCGACGTGGGCGGCCATCGGTCGTTCTGCTGAGGGCCACCAGCCATCGCAAGGTGACAGATCGGGGCGACGAGCGGCCGCCCGGCTCGTGGCGAGCCGTAGGCAGCGGTCGCCTTGCCATCGGCGAGCAATGCGGCTACGAGCGGCAGGTCTTCGTGCAACCTGGTCACGTCGTCCGATCGCTGCCCAGGCAGCGGGGCTCCGGATCGCCGGGTCGGAACTCGGCTGGCGTAGGGGTGGTCGCGTCATCCGTGGCGCACTTCACCCGAAGCAGTCGTTTCGCTACTGGTGCCATGCGCAACTGCGATCAGAAGGTGACCGATGTTGCGATCGCACCGGCCGATCAGCGCGTTCAAGAAAGCGAGGGGCATTCGCGGCGTTCGCGCGGTCCTGGCCCTGGTCCTGGTCTCGAGTTCGCATGCCGACGCGCCCAGCGCACCGCAACCACGTCTTTCGAGCGGAGCGAGACCGAGCCTGTTCCGTTCGCGGCCCGGCTCGCGTTTGCGCGGCCGCCGCGTACGCGACGAAGGAGCAAGCGGCGGTCGCGCAAACGCGAGCCATAAGGGGGCCGCGAACACGCAGCGCCGCAGGCGCTGCAAATCAGACCCAGTATTTTGTTGCGCATGGCTCGAACTCTGCTGGTTACCAATGATTTCCCGCCGCGGCCGGGCGGTATCCAGTCGTATCTGCAGGCGTTGGCCGGTGAGCTGCCGCCGGACGACCTGGTGGTCTACGCTCCGCGCTGGCGTGGCGACAGCCATCTGAAGTTCGATGCCCGGCAGAAGTTCCAGGTCATTCGCCATCCCACCACGCTGATGCTGCCGACTCCGCTGGTGCTGCGCAGAGCCGCGCGCCTGTTGCGCAGCGAGCAGTGCGACACGGTGTGGTTCGGGGCCGCGGCGCCGCTGGCGCTGCTGTCGCCCGCTCTGCGTCGCGCGGGCGCCGAACGGATTCTGGCCAGTACCCACGGCCACGAGGTCGGCTGGTCGATGCTGCCGGGGGCCAGGCAGGCGCTGCGTGCCATCGGCGAGCACACCGATGTGGTCACCTACGTCAGCCGCTATACCCGCCGCCGGTTCGCGTCCGCGTTCGGCTCGAACGCGGCGCTCGAGTATCTGCCGCCCGGGGTGGACTCCGAGGTCTTCCGCCCGGATCCGGCCGCGCGGGCCGAGCTGCGCGAACGATACGGCCTCGGCGACCGGCCGACCATTCTGTGCCTGTCCCGGCTGGTGCCGCGCAAGGGGCAGGACGCGCTGATCCTGGCGATGCGCGATATCCGCGAGCGTGTGCCGGGCGCGGTCCTGGTGATCGCGGGCGGCGGCCCCTTCGAGGACAAGCTGCGCGCCCTGGCGGTCGCCGCGGGCGTCACCGAGGACGTGGTGTTCACCGGCCGCGTGCCGTCCGGTGAGTTGGCCGCGCATCACACGCTGGCGGACGTCTTCGCGATGCCGTGCCGGACCAGGGGCGCGGGGCTGGATGTGGAGGGGCTCGGCATCGTCTACCTGGAGGCGTCGGCGTCCGGTGTCCCGGTGGTGGCGGGTAACTCCGGCGGCGCGCCGGAGACGGTGATCGAGGGCAAGACCGGTCGCGTGGTGGACGGGCGTTCCGTGCAGCAGATCGCCGACGCCCTGGTGGACATTCTGTCCGACCGGGATGCCGCCGCGCGGATGGGCGCGGCGGGCCGCGCGTTCGTCGAGCAGCAGTGGCGCTGGGACAGCTTGGGCGCGCGCCTGCGACAGCTGCTGCGGTGATCCGCGTCGCATCTACTACGCTCAGCGGAGTGAGCAGTATCCAGGTCGCAGATCAGACCTTCGTCGCCGCACCGGGGGCCGCCGTGGCCGAGCTGCTGGCGGGACCGAACAATTGGCGCCGTTGGTGGCCCGACCTGGCCCTGGATGTCCGTGAGGATCGAGCCGAGAAGGGTATCCGCTGGTCGGTGTCCGGTGGCCTGACGGGGACCATGGAGGTATGGCTGGAGCCCGCGCTCGACGGGGTGATCCTGCACTACTTCCTGCACGCCGAGCCGGAGCCCGCGCTGCCCGCGGGCAAGCTCGCCGCCGCCAACCGGGCGCGCCGGGTCGCGGGCAAGAACATGTCGTTCGAGGTGAAGTCCCGCCTGGAGGCGGGCCGCCCCGCCGGTGTCAGTCCCGCGCCCCAGCCTTGATCTACCAGCACCGACGCTGAAAGGAACCGCTGTCCGAATGGCCGACCGGACCCAGAGATCGATCGTCATCGAGGCCCCGTCGCAGCAGGTGATGTCCGTCATCGCCGATCTGGAGTCCTATCCCGAGTGGGTATCCGCGGCGAAGTCGGTCGAGGTGCTGGAGGTGGGGCCGGACGGTCTGGCCAAGACCGCGCGGTTCGTGTTGGACGCCGGGGTGGTCAAGGACACCTACGTCCTGTCCTACGAGTGGCGCGCCGACCGTAAGGCGGTCAGCTGGCGGCTGCTCAGCGGCGAGTTGCAGAAGGCGCAGAACGGCACCTACGAGCTGATCGATCGACCCGGCGGCACCGAGGTCGTCTACACGCTCACCGTCGACCTGAACATCCCGATGATCGGCATGTTCAAGCGCAAGGCCGAGAAAGTGATCACCGATACCGCGCTGAAGGAACTGAAGAAACGGGTCGAAGGCTGACCGCGCACAAGACCCGGGTCGAGCTGTTCATCGGCAAGGGTGGGGTGGGCAAGACCACGCTCGCGTGCGCCACCGCCATGGCCGAGGCCAGGTCGGGCCGTCGCGTGCTGATCGCCTCGCTGGATCAGGCGCATTCGCTCGGCGACGCGCTCGGCTTCCGTTTTCCGCACGATCCGGGCACCGTCACCGGCGTCGCCACCGTGCTGCCCGGACTGGACGTGATCGAGATCGATTCGCTCGCGCTGCTCGAGGACCGGTTCCGCGACGTGGTGCGGGTGATCTCGGCCGGCCGCGGGCACGAGCACGGTTTCGACCTCGCCGCGCTGGACCCGGCGGAACTGACCGGATTGCCCGGCGTGCAGGAACTACTGATGCTGGTGGAGATCGCCCAGTTCGCCGCCGAGGACGACTGGGATCTGATCGTCGTCGACTGCCCGCCCTCGGCGGACATGCTGCGCATCGTCACCGCGCCGGGCACGCTGCTGGGTTACGTGGAACGGATATGGCCGCCGCACGCACGGGCGATGAGCGCCGTCGGCACCGACCTGCGGCGCGCCGTGCTCGCGGCCACGGTCGAACGAATCGTACGGGCGGTCACTGAAGTTCGCGATCTGCTCGCCGACCACCGGCGCACGCGGGCGCGGCTGGTCACCCTCGCCGAGCGCGTCGCGGTGGCCGAGTCCCAGCGGGTGCGCTCCGCCGCGGCGCTGCTGGGCCTGCGGCTGAACGCCGTCGTGGTGAACAAAGTGCTGCCCGATCTCGCGCCGCCCGACGGAGCCGAACATCCGGCGGTGCAGTGGTATTCGAACCGGCGCGGCGAGCAATCCGATGTCATCGCCGAGTTGCGGAGCACGATGCCGGGTATACCGGTGGTGATCGCGCGGCACACCGGCCCGGAGCCGATCGGGCTGAACTCGCTGGCCGCGCTGTCGTACGCGATGGACTCGGCGGGCGACACCGGGGACGCTGCGCTTATGCTGAGCGACAATCAGACGGAGGTCGACGCGAGTTCCGGCGAACCGCTGGTTCTCCTGGAATCCGGCACCGGATTGCAGTCGGTGTACGCGCTGCGCATGCACCTGCCGGTGGTCGACGCCGCCACATTGCGCCTTGGCCGAGTGGAGGACGATTTGATCGTGGGAGCGGACGGTGTCCGGCGCCGGGTGCGCCTGGCGCCGGTATTGCGGCGGTGCACGGTCGACGGCGCCGAACTCGATGACGGATATCTGGTGGTCCGCTTCCGGCCCGATCCGCGGGTCTGGGCGCACGCGTCCGAAAGTCGCGACCATGACCGGTGATCCGCACTCGCCCAGGGGCGAGGAGGTCGGCGGCCACACCGCGCCGGACGGTGTCGCCGAATTCGCCGAGGAACTGAAGCTGCTGGCCGAGGCGGTGCTGGAACGGGTCGAGCCGGTGTTGCGGCGCGCGGCCGACGGACAGGTCGAGTGGTCCAGCTGCAGCTGGTGCCCGGTGTGCGCGGCCGCGGCGCTGGTGCGCGGGGAGCACCACGACGTGCTGGCCGCGGTCGCCGATCACGGCACCGCGATCGTCACCGTGCTGCGCGAGGCGCTGGCCGGAGTGCCGGTCGAACCCGTCATGCCCACCGAAGCCGACCCGGAGACCGGCGCGCCGCATCGCCATGGCCGGCCCGGGGACGACGACGGTCCCCGTTACGTCGACATTCCCGTGACGATCAAGGTATGACGCACCAGATGGCCGGTACGCGACCGCTGACCGTCGGAATAGACGTCGGCGGCACCAACATTCGGGCGTCGGTGATCGATGACAGCGGCGAGGTGCTGGACACGGTCCAGGCGCCGACGCCGCATTCCGCGCGAGCGCTGGAGGACGCGCTGGACCGGGCCGTGCGCGACCTGTCCGGCAGGCATCCCATCGGCGCGGTCGGCCTCGCGGTCGCCGGGTTCATCAACGGCGATCGCTCCACCGTCCGGTTCGCCCCGCATCTACCCTGGCAGGACGCCCCGGTCGCCCAGCGTCTCACCGAACGGCTGGAACTGCCGGTGATCCTGGAACACGACGCCAACGCGGCGATGTGGGCCGAGTATCGGTTCGGCGCCGCCGCGGGCGGGCACAACGTGGTGCTCATCGCGATCGGCACCGGCATCGGCGCCGCCCTGCTGATCGACGGCCAGCTGTATCGGGGCACGCACGGCGTCGCACCTGAACTGGGTCATCTGCAAGTCGTTCCGCAGGGGCGGCCCTGTCCGTGCGGCAAACGCGGGTGCTGGGAGCGCTACTGCAGCGGAACCGCTTTGGCGGAGACCGCGATCGAGATGCTGGCCAGCGATACCCTGCGCTCCGTGCTGGCCAGGGATGTGGCACGCGATCCCGGCTCGCTGACCGGACGGCGGGTCGCGGGCGCCGCGCAGGACGGCGACCCTCTCGCCGTGCGGGTGATGGCCGACTTCGCGCGCTGGCTCGGGCTCGGGCTGGCGTTCGTCAGCGACATCTTCGATCCGGACCTGGTGGTCATCGCGGGCGGCGTGAGCAGTTCGGCGCCGTTGTTCCTGGACGAGGCGCGCGAAGAGTACGCGCGCGCGATCACGGGCGCGGGACACCGGCCGCTGGCCCGCATACGAACCACCCAACTGGGTGAGGCCGCGGGCATGATCGGCGCGGCCGACCTCGCGAGGGCGGCACTGCCCTCGGGCGCGCGTAAGTCCGCGCGCGTCGCGCGGACCAGTCGTTGACCACGCCGCCACGACCCCTCGTGGCCTGCCGCGACACGCCGGTCGTCGTCATCGCTCGGCGTCGGGGCCGAAGTGTGGTGAGATTCGCCGCTGCGGTTGGATGTGATCTTGCACCGGCGGTAAAGTCGGCAATTGAAGCAGGTGCCCGCAACTATCCCGGTCCCGGGGGAAGGACGTCATGTTCTACTGGCTGCTGAAGTTCGTGCTGCTGGGACCGTTCATTCATCTCTACAACCGGCCTACGGTCGAAGGCGTAGAGAACATTCCGGCGGACGGGCCGGCCATCATGGCGGGTAACCATCTCTCCTTCGCCGACTGGCTGTTCGCTCCGTTGCTCAGCCCGCGGCGGATCAGCTACCTCGCCAAGGCCGAGTACTTCAACACCCCGGGCATCAAGGGCCGGCTCCAGAAGTTCTTCTTCAGCGCCTCGGGCCAGTACCCGATCGATCGCAGCGGCGCCGACGCCGCCGAGGACGCGCTCAACGCCGCCCGCAAGCTGCTCGACCAGGGCCGTCTGGTCGGCCTCTACCCCGAGGGCACCCGCTCCCCCGACGGCCGCCTGTACAAGGGCAAGACCGGCTTGGCCCGCCTGGCGCTGGAGACCGGCGTCCCCGTCATCCCGGTCGCCGTCATCGGCACCGACGAGGTGAGCCCGCCCGGACCGTTCCGCTGGCGCCGCAGGAAGGTGACAGTCAAGTTCGGCGAGCCCATCGACTTCTCCCGCTACGACGGCATGGGCGGCAACCGCTTCGTCGAGCGCGCCGTCACCGACGAGGTCATGTACGAGCTCATGCAGCTCACCGGCCAGGAGTACGTCGACGTCTACGCCCACAGCCTGAAGAAGGGCGTCCCCAGCGGCAGCCACCCCGCCGCCGTCCCCGTCCGCATCCCGGACACCGCCGCAGGCTGATCACTCCATCTCAGGACGATCAGGGTCCCCTCGAGCCGGCTGACGTGCGCCCGTCGACCGTACGGACGAAGATCTGTGGCATCCGATCGGAGGCCGACCTGCGCGCGGCCGTCGCCGCGGGCGCCGACGCGGTCGGATTCATCTCGGGCGTAACGCATGTCAGTGAAGACGCGCTCGACCGGCGTCGCGCTGCCACGCTGGCGGCGGCCACCCCGCCGTTCGTCACCCGCGTGCTGGTCACACATCTGGAGGACCCGGCGGCGATCATCGCACTGGCCGACCGGGTGGGTGTGGACGCGATCCAGGTCCACGGGCTGGTCTCCGCCGATGTGGTCGCCCGGGTACACGAACGCGCGGCCGGGCGGCCGGTTCTCGCCGCCGTACACGTGACCGGTCCGGAAGCCGTCGGCGCCGCACGCGCCGTGGCTCCGTATTGCGATGCGGTGCTGCTCGATTCGCGCACTCCCGACCGGCTGGGCGGCACCGGACGCGCACACGATTGGTCGATCAGCGCCACCATCGTCGGCACGATGGCCGAGTTCGACCGTCCCGTCGTGCTGGCAGGCGGCCTCACGCCCGCGACGGTCGCCGCGGCCGTCGGACAGGTCCACCCGTACGCCGTCGACGTCAACAGCGGCGTCGAATACCCCGGCGGCGACAAGGATCCCGCTGCTTGCGACGCCTTCGTCGCCGCCGCTCGATCGGCGCTGCCCTAGACTCGGCCGAGTCGTCCACAGCGACAAGGTAATGACAAGCCTTCGGTAAGACGGCGCGGCGAAAGTACGGGCATGTTCAAGAAGTTGTTGGCGGTGGCCGGGGTCGGTGGGGCCGAAGTGGAGACCGAGTTGTTCACGCCGGGTGTGCAGCCCGGGGGCACGGTGGAGGGCGTGATCCGTTTGCGGGGCGGGGCGGTCGCGCAGGAGATCACCCAGGTGGCCGTCGAGTTCGTGACCAGGGCCGAGCAGGAGTACGAGGATCACGAGGGCGTGCGCGACGTCGCGTTCGGACGTATCGGAGTGCACGGACCGTTGCATCTGCCCGAGGGGGCGCCGCTGGAGTTCCGGTTCGCGGCCCGCGCGCCGATGGAAACACCGATCACGTTCTACAACGGACGACACCTGCCCGGCACGGTGGTCTCGCTGCGCACGATCGTGGAGATCCACGGCGCGGTGGATGCCGCCGACACCGACCCGATCGGCGTCGGCGCCCTGCCCGCTCAGCACGTGCTGCTGGAAGCGGTGGAACGCTTGGGATTCCATTTGCGTAGCGCGGACGTGGAATCCGGCCGGGTGCACGACACGCCCCAGACGCTGCCGTTCTACCAGGAGATCGAGTTCGCGGGCGCACCGCACTACCCGGGCCTGAACCAGCTCGAGGTGACTTTCGTTCCGACCGAGACCGGCATGAGCGTGGTCCTGGAGGCGGACAAGCGCGGCGGTTGGCTCTCCGAGGGCCGCGACGTGTTCGACGCGCTGTGGGTGGACTACCAGCACCTGGGCGGCGTGGACTGGGCGGGCGAACTGCACCACCGTATAGCGCGCCTGGCGCACTGACTCTTGCTTGTTGTCCACACGGACCCGGCCCGTTCACGCGCCGTTGACGTAGTTGCGTCAGGGTTGCCTCATGACCGGCTCGGACTCGAGACCATCCCGGCGCACCGTATTGCGCGCCTCCGCGCTCGGACTGGTGGCGGCCCCCGCACTGGCGGCATGCTCGCCGGACAACGGCCCCGCGCTGGTCCGCGGGCGGCCGGTGCTCACACACGGTGTCGCGGTGGGTGATCCGCGCGCGGACGGCGCACTGATCTGGGCCCGCGCCGATCGCCCCGCCACCTTGCTGGTGGAAACCGCCGCCACGGAATCGTTCACCGATCCCAAGCGTTTCACCGGACCGCTGCTCACACCCGATTCCGACGGCACCGGCCGGGTGCGGGTCAGCGGCCTGCCCGCCGGAACGCAGGTGCACTACCGGGTGACGCTGCGCGGCGAGGACGGCGCCACCTCCGAACCGGTCACCGGCGTCTTCCGCACCGCGCCCACCGCCGCGTCGGACATCCGGCTCCAGTGGTCCGGCGACGTCGCGGGCCAGGGCTACGGCATCAACCCGGAGCTGGGCGGCATGAGGATCTTCGCCGTCATGGCCGCCCGCGACCCGCATCTGTTCCTGCACTCCGGCGACTCGATCTACGCCGACGGACCGCTGCGGGACTCGGTCGCCCTGCCCGACGGGCGGATCTGGCGCAATGTGGTCAGCGAGGCGAAAAGCGCTGTCGCGCAGACCCTCGACCAGTTCCGCGGCAACTACGCCTACAACCTGACCGACGAGAACTACCGCCGCTTCAACAGTTCGGTCGCCCAAGTGGTCCAGTGGGACGACCACGAGACGGTGAACAACTGGTACCCGGGCGGACTGGTCGGCGAGTCCAAGGGCTACACCGAACGCTCCATGGACACCCTGGCCACCCGTTCCTGGCAGGCCTTCCACGAGTGGATGCCGCTGGAGCCGAGGGAAGCGGTGGACGGCCGCCTGTATCGCAAGATCTCCTACGGTCCGCTGCTCGACGTCTTCGTGCTGGACATGCGCGCGAACAAGGACGCCAACAACGCGAACAACGGCCCCGACGGCCGCATCTTCGGTCCGGCGCAGACGAAGTGGCTCGTCGACAGCCTGCGCGAGTCCACCACCACCTGGAAGATCATCGCCAACGACCTGCCGCTCGGCTTGGTCGTCCCGGACGGCGAACAGAAGAACACCACCGCCTTCGAGGGACCCGCCAACGGCGATCCCGGCGCGCCGTCGGGCCGGGAACGCGAGATCGCCCAGGTGCTGTCGTCGATCAAGGCGAACAAGGTGGCCAACGTCGTCTGGCTCACCGCCGACGTGCACTACACGGCGGCGCACCGTTATTCGCCCGAGCGGGCGGCCTTCACCGACTTCGACGAGTTCTGGGAGTTCGTCTCCGGTCCGCTCAACGCGGGCGCGTTCGGCCCGAACCAGCTCGACGGCACCTTCGGTCCGGAGGCGGTCTACGTGCACGCCCCGCCGGTGCAGAACAGCTCGCCACTGGACGCCTTCCAGCATTTCGGCGAGGTGCGCATCGACGGAAGGTCAAGGGAACTGACCGTAGATCTGTGCGACGCCGCCGGATCCGTCCTGTTCAGCAAGAGCCTTGCGCCGGCGTCGCGGTGACACCCCGCTTCGGGGGAGCGGCGCGGGCCGCGCTGTGGTTAGCTCTTCTGCCATGAGCACGCCGCACATTGTCTCCAACGCCGAGGAATACCTCCCCCGCGATACCGCCGATGTCGTTCGCACGGTGCGGGATTCACGTGGGCGATCGGAACGGCTGATGGTGCGCGGCGGCGAGCTGCTCGACGAGGGCCTCGCGCTGCCCGCTCAGCCGACCGTGGTGTCGCTGCGCCGGATGAATCAGGTGCTGGACATCAACCTGGGCCGGCGCACCGTCCGGGTGCAGGCGGGCGCCAAACTCTCCGATATCGACCGCAGGCTCGGCGCGCACGGCCTCGGCCTGCCCGTCGTCGGCGATCACCGCGACATCACCGCGGGCGGCTTCGCCTCGGTCGGCGGCGTCAGCGCGGCCTCGCACAAACACGGCCTGTTCATCGACCAGATCGTCGATCTGGAGTACGTGGACACCGACGGGCGCATCGGCACCTGCGGGCGCACCCACCACACCGAGCGGTTCCAGCGCATCCTGGGCGCGGGCGGCCGGGCGGGCATCATCACCGCGCTCACCCTGGACGCGATCGAGATCGACAAGGAACGCACCTGGCTGACCACCGACGCCGACCGGTTCCTGGACTTCGACTCCTTCGTCGAGCACGCCTATGCGGAGATCTTGCGGCCCGGCAACGCCGAACTGCAGGTCGGCCGCTGGGTCGATACCGCGCCGCTGAAGGTGGCGCGCCCGGTCGGCACCGGTCACGTGCAGCTGGGCACCGTGCGCTTCGGGCAGTGGTCGAGCCTGTACCCCACCGCGCCCACCAGGGGACTGCGCGCCCGGCGCGAGGTCGGGTCGCGCGCGCGGAAATCGCTGGGCGCCATCGCCTCCGCCGCGCCCGGCAAGGCGGGCATGCCTGTGCGCAACGCGGCCGCGGGCGCGGTGCTGTTCGCGCCGAAGGTGCAAACCCTCCGCGATGCGGAGTATCTGGCCGATACGGCGCTCAGCTCGTCCGAGCGTGGGCCCGCCTACCGGGTGGGCATTTTCGCGCCCCTGTCGAGCTATACGTCGGTGTTCTACCGCCTTCACGATCTGTTCTCGGGACACCGGGAACGCACCGGCTGCTTCACGGTCATCTCCGCGATGACCTACGGCGTCCGCTCGCGCTACCTGCGCGCCGAATCCGCCGCCCGCGGCCTGCCCGCCGAAGACCACGGCCTGATCACCTTCACCTGCCGCCTGCGCCCTGCCGCGCTCCCGTCGGAACAGTTGCGCGACATCGTCTCCGGCATCGAGGAGATCTGCCGTTCGGAGAACTCACTGCGGTACGAAGCCGAGTAGCGGTTCGGCCCGTACCGTCCCTCGGTCGAGGGCCGCTGGTGCGCGTGCCGCCGGAAATCGCCATGACCACCGATCAGGGCCAGCGCTAGCGTTGCGTTCATGTTCGTCGTGACCGTCACCTACACCGTTCCGCTCGCCGAAGTGGACCCCCTGCGCCCCGCTCACGGTCGCTGGCTGGAGCAGCTCATCACCGACCGGCACCTCGTGCTGGCGGGACGCCGCGTTCCACTGGTGGGCGGCGTCTACCTGACCACCGATATGCCGCGCGATCGGCTCGACTCGATCCTCGCCACCGATCCGTACCTGCTCCACGGCGTCGCGACGCACGAGGTCGTGGAGTTCACGCCACTACTCGGCGCGCCCGAGGTGATCGCGGCCTCCGACCGCAACGGAGCCTGAGGTGAGCCGGATACAGTGGGTCTGATTCGCGAGCACGCACCGCCGAATTCGCCACTCACAATCGGTGAAACTCCGACTGAGCGCTTCTCGGGCCCGAGGTAGTTCTCGAACACCGCCCTGCCGCGGCTGTCAGGATGCGGACGACGCCGATGCCGATCAGCGACTGCGGACCGAATTCCGGAAAACGCCACCGGTAGCGGGTTCTGATGCGACATAGTGGTAAACGCTCACGTTCCCTACTTATACGCGAGCGTACCTTACTCCATGTTCGTGATCGGATCAGAGACCTCATGAGGACGAGCACATCTGCCGCGGCGATCAGCGCATTCGCCATCTCAGCCCTGGTCGCGGGGACCGTGGCCGGTTTTCCCGCAGCGGCCGACGCCGACGTATCACCCACCGCGGGTGCGCCGGGTGTGATAACGGTGGACTCCACGACGGACGACGTAGCGGCCGACCCAGGCAGCGGGCAATGCCGCACGATCTCCGGCGCCTGCACGCTGCGCGCCGCGGTGCAGACGGCCAATGCCCGTCCAGGCAGCACAATCGTGGTTCCCGCCGGTCGATACGTGTTGACGATCGCCCCCGACCAGCGGAAAGTACAGGGTCGCAACCCTGATCCGACCACGGGCGACCTGAACCTGACCGCCCCCACGACGCTGCGCGGCGCCGGTCGCGATCGAACAGTGCTGGACGCCGACGGGATCGACCGGGTGCTCAGTGTCGCCGCGCCGGTGACGTTGGCGGGATTGACGGTGACCGGCGGAGTCGCCGCCCAGCACGAGATCCCGTTCTATGACACCGGCGGGGGCGGCATCGCGAATTCGTCGGATCTCGTTCTCGACGACGTCGTGGTCCAGGGCAACAGCGCCGGATACGGCGGCGGCATCTTCAACGTGCCCGGCTCGGACTTGAAGACGAGGAATACGGTCATCTCCGGCAATTCCGCGGGCGAGGCGGGCGGTGTGCGGTGCGACAACACCTGCACCTTCACCGATACCACGATCGCGGACAACCACGTGGTCGACCCCGGAGTCTGGTACCGCCCTGGCGGATTCGCCGGACGCGGCGGCGGCGTCGACGTTCGGGGAAGGGGCGTGGTGACCTTCGATCGCGCGACGATCACCGGGAACACCGCATCCGACGGCGGCAGTGGCATCAACGTCGCGCCGGCCTACCTCGACACCCTTCCACGCCGGTTGACCGACCTGGTGGACGTCCCTCTCGGCACCGTCCTCCTGCGGGACTCCACGATTCTCGGCAACAGGTCCGGGACAGCTGTGGTCAACTGCGCCGAGGTGTTCGCGAGAATTGCCTCGGAAGGTGGCAACACCAGCGACGACGCATCCTGCAACCTCACCGGGGCCGGCGACAGAGTTCTGTCCTAGTCGGCGGGCGTCGGCGGCCCGAGCAAGGCGCGGTGGATGTACACGACGGCTTCCTCGAGCTCGAGCAAGTCTCCTCCGGCACGGAGGGTTCGGCGGATGGCCTCGTTGGTCGCGTCGGTGACCGCCAGGTACGCGCAATCGGGAACGGTGGAGTCGACGGGGCCCGCTGCCGCACGCCACGATCGGATGAATCCCGCGAACCACTGCTGGCATCGTTCGAACGACTCGATCGCGCGCGACCCGGCCACAGCGGTTTCCAGGTAGAAGGCACGGGCGAACGAAGGCTCGTCGCGCAGCAGCGTGAGGTACTCACGGATGCCGCGGCGGAGCGCTTCGAGTGGCGTCACCGGCTCGGACGAGATCTGCCTCATGACCTGCCGGAGATGATCGATCATCAGATCGCGGCCGGTCTCGGCCGCCGCGAGGAAGCAGGCTTCCTTGTCCGGAAAGTGCTGATAGAACGTCCGACGCGAAACCTTCGCGGCAGCGGCGATATCCGCGATCGTCGCATCGAGGTAGCCCCGGTCGGCGACGACGACCGTGACCCCGTACAGCAGGCGCTGCCGTTGCGAGCCCGTCACCAGGTCACGAGCGAGGCCGTGCGGTCCGTGTGGTAACGCCTTCAAGGTCGGTTCCAGCAACTTCTCTCCCACCCGCACCTTCATAGCAGGTGCGGGGCCCGGAGCTACCCAGGACTCCACCGCTTCGGCAGCTCGTCGCACACGCGAAACGGCCCCACCGGATTTTTTCCGGTGGGGCCGTTTCGGCAGATCTTCGGCTCAGTGCTTCTCGGGACCGAGATAGTACTCGAACACCAGCCCGGCGGCGGCGGTCAGGACGCACACGACGCCGATGCCGATCAGCCAGAACTGGAAGAACGCCAGGCCGAGCGCGGTCACCGAACCGGCGGCGGCCAGCGTGATCGGCCAGAAGCTGCCGGGCGAGAAGAAGCCCAGGTCGCCCGCACCGTCGACGATCTCGGCGTCCTCGTAGTCCTCCGGGCGCAGGTCGAGACGACGGGCGACGAACCGGAAGTAGGTCCCGATGATCAGCGACAGACCCGCGGTCAACACCATGGCCGTGGTGCCCGCCCACTCGACACCCGTACGCGACTGACCGGTGAAGAAGCCGTAGACGCCCGCGATGATGATGAAGAACACCGTGAGCAGTTCGAAAATCCGCGCTTCGATCTTCATGTCAGATCAATCCTCACTTGCTCTCGGCCGAGGCCGCGCTCTTGGTGTCGCGCCTGGTGTTGAACGGCGCGGTGGACGTGGCGACCGGAGCCTCCCCGATGGACTCGAGCGCCTCGGCGTTGGTCTTGCCCGCCTGGCGCGCGTCCAGGTACTTGGTGAACTTGTCCGGCGTGACCGCGCGGACCTCGAAGTTCATCATCGAGTGGAAGGTGCCGCACATCTCGGCGCAGCGGCCGACGAACGCGCCTTCCTTCTCGATCTTGGAGATCTGGAAGACGTTGTCGGAGTGGTTTTCCTTCGGGTTGGGCATCACGTCGCGCTTGAACAGGAACTCCGGCACCCAGAAGGCGTGGATCACGTCGGCGGCGGCGAGCTGGAACTCGATGACCTTGCCGGTCGGCAGCACCAGGACCGGGATCTCATTGCTCGAGCCGATCGTCTCGACCTTGTCGTAGTGCAGGTAGGAGAGGATGTCGTTCTCCGGCTTGCCGTGTACCGGGCCCGGCTGCGGGTGACCGTCCTTGGTCCGTTCCTTGTACCCCTCGAGCTGCTCCTGGTTCAGCGCCTCACGCGAGGTGTCGATGCCGTCGAACCGGTAGCCGTCCTTGAAGTCGACGTTGCGGTAGCCGAACTTCCAGTTCCACTGGAAGGCGGTCACGTCGACAGTGACGTCGGGGTTGTCCACCTTCTCGTGCACGTAGTTCTGCACGACCACGGTGAAGTAGAACAGCACGGCGATGATGACGAACGGAATCGCCGTGTAGGTCAGCTCCAGCGGCACGTTGTAGCCGGTCTGGCGCGGGAACTCCGGAGAGTCGGCCTTCTTGCGGTGGAACGCGATGGTCCAGAAGGTCAGACCCCAGACCAGCACGCCCATCGCCAGCGCGGCGATGACCGACCAGGTCCACAACTCCCGCATCCGGGTGGCCTGCGGCGTGATGCCGGACGGCCAGCCGAACCGCAGCCAAACAGTGTCGATCGAGCAGCCCGAGACGAGCAGCGCGGTGATCCCCAAGGACACCGCCAGCCCGGCCCGCCGAAGGATACGGCCCTGCCGACCCCGGGCGGGTCGTGCCCCGATCTCTTCGCTCGCCTTGTGCGCCACGCTCACGCCTTCCTGGTCGCCACACATTCCGACAGTGCATCGTCCGGGCTGCGATGGGCCCCGACGATACGTCCTAAGCTCGTATCAGGGCACTCCCCGGGCCGGCGCATTCGCGCGCGGGTCGCCTGAGAGAGACCTGAGTACTACGCAGCGTAGACCAAACGCACCCCCCCTTTGTCGTCGGGTCGGCTTCGACACCTCACCGGGCCCGCCGGGATCATCGTCACCAGCGATTCCGCCCTGAGGTGACGCGCGCGACGCGCGGACGCCCTAGGTGCGGCATACTCGGACACTAGATTTCGTCCCCTTGCGCCCCATCCGGTGCGCGCGTATCCCGACTGTGAGAAATGAGGTTGCCGACGCCGTGTGTGGACTGCTCGGATTCCTGGCATCTGACGAGGCGGCACCTGGCACGGTGGAGCAGGTCTACGAGGCCTTGCACTGCGTGCGCCACCGCGGCCCGGACGAGCGCGGCACCTGGCACGACGACCATGTGATCTTCGGGTTCAACCGCCTGTCGATCATCGACATCGAGCACTCGCACCAGCCGCTGCGCTGGGGCCCGCCCGAGCGGCCCGACCGCTACGCGCTCACCTTCAACGGCGAGATCTACAACTATCTCGAGCTGCGCGCGGAACTCGCCGAGGCGCACGCCGCCGAGTTCCCGGACGGCAAGATCTTCCAGACCGAGGGCGACAGCGAGGCCATCGTCGCGGCGTTCCACTACTGGGGTCCGGAGGCGGTGCGGCGGCTGCGCGGCATGTTCGCCTTCGCGATCTGGGACACCGAGACCAACGAGCTGTTCCTGGCCCGCGACCCGTTCGGCATCAAACCGCTGTTCCTGGCCACCGGGCCGGGCGGAACCGCGTTCGGCAGTGAGAAGAAGAGCCTGCTCGAACTGCTGCCCGCGCTGCGGCTGAGCGACGAGCTGGACCCGCGCGCGCTGGAGCACTACACGGTGCTGCAGTACGTGCCCGAGCCGGAGACGCTGCACAAGGACGTCCGCAGGCTGGAATCGGGCAGCTACGCCACCGTGCGGCCCGGCGCGGCGCCGGTCGTCACCCGGTACTTCATCCCGAAGTTCCCGGTGCGCCCGTTCACCCCCGGCTCGGCGGCGTCCCGCTACCGGGAGATCGCCGCGGCGCTCGAGGACTCCGTCGCCAAGCACATGCGCGCCGACGTGACGGTCGGCTCGTTCCTGTCCGGCGGCATCGACTCCACCGCGGTCGCGGCGCTGGCCATGCGGCACAACCCGAAGCTGATCACGTTCACCACCGGGTTCGAGCGCGAGGGCTACTCGGAGGTGGACGTGGCCGCCGAGAGCGCCGAGGCGATCGGCGCGCGGCACGTGGTGAAGGTGGTCTCCCCCGCCGAGTTCGCCGCGGCGATCCCGGAGATCGTCTGGTACCTCGACGACCCGGTGGCCGACCCGGCGCTGGTCCCGCTGTACTTCGTCGCCAAGGAGGCCCGCAAGCACGTCAAGGTGGTGCTCTCGGGTGAGGGCGCCGACGAGCTGTTCGGCGGGTACACCATCTACCGCGAGCCGCTGTCGCTGAAGCCGTTCGAGAAGCTGCCCCGCGGCCTGCGCAGGCTGGCGGGCAAGCTGTCGGACCGGATTCCGGACGGCACGAGGGGCAAGAGCCTGTTGCACCGCGGCTCGCTCACGCTGGAGGAGCGCTACTACGGCAACGCGCGCAGCTTCAGCGACGCCCAGCTGCGCGCCGTGCTGCGCGAGTTCCGGCCGGAATGGACCCACCAGGACGTCACCGCGCCGCTCTACGCGCAGTCGCGCGGCTGGGATCCGGTGGCCCGGATGCAGCACCTGGACCTGTTCACCTGGTTGCGCGGCGACATCCTGGTCAAGGCCGACAAGATGACCATGGCCAACTCGCTGGAACTGCGCGTGCCGTTCCTGGACTCCGAGGTGTTGAAGGCGGCCGAGGGATTGCCGTTCGACCAGAAGATCACCAAGGAGACCACGAAGTACGCGCTGCGTCAGGCGCTGGAGGGCATCGTGCCGCCGCACGTGCTGCACCGCGCCAAACTCGGCTTCCCGGTCCCGCTGCGGCACTGGCTGCGCGGCACGGAACTCTACGACTGGGCGCAGCAGCAGATCGCGGAGTCGCAGACCGACCACCTGCTGAACAAGGCCGCGATCAGCGAGATGCTGGTCGCGCACCGGGCCGGGACCGCCGATCACAGCCGCAGGCTGTGGACACTGCTGGTGTTCATGGTGTGGCACGGCATCTTCGTCGAGGACCGGATCAAGCCGGAGATCCAGGAGCCGGTCTACCCGGTCTCGCTCTGACCCCGAAACGCGGGAAAGGCGCGCCCCCCGCCCGGGGGGGGGGGGGGGGGGGGCCGCGGGCGGCCCCCCGGGGGGGGGGGGGCCCCCCCCCAACCACCCCGACGGGAACGACGACGCAGCCCACCCCCCCAACACGGACATCCGCCCACACGAACCCGCCCACACCCGAACGGACGCACGCGCACCAACCGGCGAGGCAGCCCACCGAGTGA
>NZ_JBJZOK010000056.1:0-25330 GCF_047200615.1 Nocardia sichangensis | reverse complement strand
ACCTGACCAGGCAGCCCCGCCTGACCAGGCACACCCGCCTGACCAGGCACACCCGGCGAACCCGGCGCAGACGGACCACCAGGCGCCCCAGACGAACCCGGAACCCCGGCGTCACCGCCACCATTCGGCTGTCCGGACCCTGGCTGCCCCGCTCCGGGAGACTGCCCCGGCCCGGGAGAAGGACTGCCGGGCGACCCCGGCACCCCACCCGGCCGCGGCCGCTGCTGATCCGGCCGGTTGGACCACGGCGTCATCGGCGCCGGCGGCGCCTCGGCATCCTCGCCGGCTTCTATCTGGGGCTCTACCTCTGTTGGCGGCATCGCTTACTCATCACATCCCGCTGCCGAGTACTCGTTTCACCCGCACGTCGTACGTGCTCGGGATGGTCAGTTCGACCAATTCACCGGTCGCCGCATCGGTGGTGACGAGCCGCGTGTCGCTGACCGCGATGCCGACCTGGGTCGGCGCGTTGTTTCGATAATTCCAGAACACCAGGTCGCCTGGCGATACCGCGGCAGGATCGACGCGGTGGCCGCACGCGCCCTGGGCCGCAATGGTGTTCGGCAGCACCACGACTGCCAACGATCCGTCCAGCTGTCCGCATGCGCGCCGCCCCGCACCGCCCGCGACCGACGACTGCGCCACCGCTGCCTCGGTGGCCGCGCATCGACCGGTCGTTTGCGCGGCCGAGGCCTGGTAGATCACCGATCTGGTGAACTCTTCGGCGCCTCCGCGGCTACCGGATCCGTTCCGGGCCGCACTCGCCGTCAGCTGTGCCAGGGCGAGCTCGCGTGCACAGTCCGCGCCGATACCCGAATTGCTGGTGAGCAAGGGGGGGTCCTGGCGCGGAGCGTATCGCATCGCTGTGGTACAGGCGCGCT
Organism: Nocardia sichangensis; assembly: GCF_047200615.1. NCBI lineage: Bacteria > Bacillati > Actinomycetota > Actinomycetes > Mycobacteriales > Nocardiaceae > Nocardia > Nocardia sichangensis. The sequence continues at coordinate 24,449 of NZ_JBJZOK010000056.1, read as the reverse complement.
GCCAGTCCGAAGCGCTGGTGTCATCCGGTGCGATGGTCAACTCCGCGTACGGATTCGTGGTCGGAGCGGTGGTCACCCCACCCACCGGTGCGCTTCGCACGGTCGGCCGGGCTGCCGTCGGTGCGCGACTGGGAGTCACCGTCTGGGAGGGGTCGGGCCCCACCGCACTGTCGCACTGATAGTGCAGGTCGGAGGCGATCGCCGACGACGCACCGCCGATGACCAGCACCAAACCCATCAGCAACATGAGCACGACGCCCACGCCGCCCAGCACTACCCACACCCAGATCGGCATCAGTACGAGGGTCAAGAGACGACCGATCATCGAATACCTTTCTGTGATATCTGCCCCACTGTTTCGCTGCGATCGAGGGGATCAGCGGCCGCGTGGGTTTCTGAGGGGATTCAGGACCCTGTCCGGAATGTCGGGCAGCGGATTCGCTGCGGGGTCCGGCTGGGCGAGCGAGACAGCACCCGTGATATTCCGGCCCGCTTGCCATTGGTCGGTCTGGGCAGCTTTGTCGATTTCGGCGCGCAATCTTCGAATGCGATCGAAGTCCTGGGGATTCTCGGCTACCCAGTTGGTGGCAGCCTGGATCCGCAGCGCATGCTCGTTGGCGATCCACTGCCTCAACCTGTCCGCATCGTTCTGACTGAGGTCCTGGCCATTGATCCGCAGCCGCGCGGCGGCCGGGTCCCTGATCGGCCCCGATGCATGGGCCTGCAACGCATCAATCCATTCCCGGTGTGGATTGTCGATGTAATCACTGCCGAGCTGCGCCAGTTCATCCGAAATCCGCACACCGCCCTGGTAATCACCTCGATACCGATCGACGCTGGCCTCCAGCCCGTGGAACCTGGCCATCATCATTCCCGGATTCGTATGGAAGTCCCGCTCGAAGTGCTTGTGCGCCGCGACGACCCGGCCGAGGTGCTTCGACGCCAGCGGCTCGTCATCCGCGTGCCGGATGATATCCGCGCGCGCGATAGTCGCCCGTTGTCCTCGAGTCCAACCGATACCGGCCATACGGAGGGCATACTGCACGCTGCCCATCATGCCTGTCATATGGGCGACATTTTCTGCGGCGTAAGCGGCAGACCTTTCACTATTCCGGCGCGACCCGGACCTGGTTATCCCTTGCCGGGCGTAATCGGCAGCAGCCACACGGTCGAACGCGGAGGCGTGCGCGGCCGCCCTCAGGTCGCGCGTCTTCAGGCCTTTCGCCTTGTTCCTCTTGTCGATTTGGTCCACCCGCGCGAAAGGATTGAGCGGGTTGAGGCGACCACCGGCCATCCACGCCGTGACCGGCGAACTGTTAATGGTGCTGATCGCGCCGAGCATCGCGAGCGGGGTCATCGAGTTCGCTGCACCCGAGTTGCCCATGCCCAACTTCATGCCCAGGGCGCTGCCACCGCCGCCGCCCTGTGACGATCCCGCGGTCTGTATCGCCACACCGATACGGTTGACCACCCAGTCGTTGGCCTCATCGATATTCCTGCTGAGACGCCGCACCTGAATGATGGCGATGATCTCGACACCGGCCCCGATGACGAACACCACCATGATCTGACCGTTCGCCGCACGGAACAGGCTGCCCAGCAACAGCTCGTAGATGCCGAGAGCGATGACGAAGAAGGCCATCTTCCCGGCGGCTATGAAGCCGTGCACCACGCAGCGCACGGTGAACGTCTGCGTCGGACCGTAGATGTATCCGCCCGCGGCGAACCCGAAGATCGATGCGAATCCGTAGTAGATGAGGTCGAGCGCGGCCCACATGATCTTGATGGACAGATATGCGGCGAAGGCCAAGAGAATGACCGCGCACAGCAACAGCAGAAGTCCGGCCCCGATCTGACCGACGCCCGGATTGTCCACCGCGGCATACGCGGCGCTGTCGCCGCACGACTTCATCCCGCCCTTCACCCGATCTTCGCTGCCGGCAGTCATTCCGGCGGACCACGCCGCCCGGCAGGACGGGTTGCTGTCCACAACGTGCCCGAAGTTCCAGACCTGCAACGGAAGTCGCACGAAATTGTCCGCCATGGTCGCTTGCAGCGTGCCGACCAACTGGCTCGGATTCGGATTGTTGTTCCCGTTCAGACCCGCCGCGACCGAAAGACCCAAGTCACGCCCTTGGATCAGCACACCGTGGTCGGACAGCGCCTCGGCCAGCGGGTTCGCCAGAAAGAACACGCCCCCGATGGCGAAAGCGATCATCGTCACGACCTGCACGGCAGCCTTGGCGTACAGCGCGCGCACGATGAAATAGCCCACGAAGAACGCACCGATCGCCAGCGCCGTCGAGGCCAGCAGGGGGGTCGCGATCTGCGCCGTCAGGTTGCGGGACATCGCCTGCAACGGCGCGCTGATCAGGTTGAGCCACTGGAAGTCCATCGCCTTGGCAGGCAGCCACACCCCGGTGATCGATAACAGCTGCCATACCGCGAACAACGGCATGAGGATGATCCACAGCGCGAAATTGCCCAGGTTGAACACTCCGCCGCGATCGACCACCAACATGTAGCTCGACACGTTGACCCCATAGGAGTCCCTGACATTCATCCAGCTCGTCGCGCTGTTGGGAGCGGACCCTTGGGTCGCTGTGCCCGGCTGCGCGATGGACACGGCGTGGATCAGGCCCGGGAAGACGAACAGCACGAAGAGGGCCAGGACGATCCACGCGATTCGCCTGCGACGGCGCGACGCGGCGATCCAAGCCCGGAAGCGCCGGAACACCATCTGCGGTCGCCAACGGTCCGCGTCCCAGAACTGCGGCTCCCAAGGCATCCCGAAGGAAGACCGATCGGGGCGAATTCTGGAGTCGGGTATCGATCTCATCAACGTCCCAATCGCTCGGGCAGGGCCGAACGCGCACCGCTGACGCTGGTCGGAGTGCTGGTGATCGCCGCGGCCCGGTCCGGACGCGCCGGACCGAGGACCTTGCCGCGGCCGATGCGGTTCAGCGCGTCACGCATGAACATCTCGCCCCGACGCTCCTCGGGAATCTGCCGACCGGGACCGACGGGGGGCGAGGTCTCCTCGCGGAGAATCTGCAAGAGAAACGGCGCTTCCTCCAGATCGACGCCCAGCCACTCCAAGCTGTTGCGCGCCAAAGTCTCGTCGCGCTGCCGGAAGACGAACCGGTTCGGGATCAGGTTGTGCGCCGCGCCCTGGAAGTCGGTGGCCGGGTCGTGCGAGGCGAGCCCGATCGCGGCCAAGTGCTTACGGCCGTCACGACTGAAATCGGAAGTGACCGCGGAGCCGACCTGCGTCTGCGTGAAATGATGAGCCTCGTCGCCGACCAACAGGCCGAACCTGCCGTTGTCGGAGAGGAAGGCCTCCCGCGCCGCCACGCCGACCAGTTCGTACAGCGCCGTGCCGAGCCGTTTCGTCAGCGGCAACCGGTTGTACAAGTGTGGCGTGGTGAGTTCCTCGGCGCTCGGCAGTTGCAGATTGTGACTGCGGACGACGGTCGCGGCGGCGTCGAGACGCAGCGGTCGCAGCTTGGGGTCGAACAGCACCGGAACCCGCTCCACCACGGTGCCCAGCCGCGCCGCGAGATCGGCGTACTCCTCTCCCCGCTCGGGGTGCTCCCGCAGCCGGCGCACGACATGGAACAGATCGAGCAGGCTCTTGATCTTGTGCTCGGCCATGCCTCTGGGTGACAGCAGATTGCTGGCCGCCGCGCCCGCGCCGGAAGTCGGCGACAGATCCAGCAGCGGAAGAATCGAGTCCAGCGCCCGTTCACCCGCGATCCGCGGGTTGAACAACCGCAGCGGATCCAGCGACACCGTGGGATTGGCCAGGTCGATGATGACCGCGTCGTCGATCGACCGCGCGAAGTGCTCCCATTCGCCGACCTGACTGCGGTCGATGGCGAGGAACTGCCCGCCCATGTCGTGTACGAGCACCGCCATCAGTTTCAGGAAATACGACTTGCCCGAGCCGAGTTCGCCGGTGACCGCGAACGAGGCGGACAGGTCGTGCAGCGCGGCCTCCATGATGCCGAAGTGGATCGGCTCGAAATGTCCCGACAGCAGGTTGACCCCGATCACCGGCCCGCTGTCGTCACCGATCTGACTGGTGGTGAACGGCACGAAACCGGCCCACATGTCCGAGGGGACGATATGGGCGAAGTCGTCGAAGGCACGGCGTGGCGGGCTACCGGGAATCAGCATCGACCACAGGTCGACCTGCGCGCCGACCGGAGCGGTCATGTCGACCTGGAACCGCTTGTAGCGCCGCTTGAGCGTGTTGACCGCGTCCATTGTGGCGTCCCGCGTCGGTCCGCCGATGGCGATAACCGTCGTGAACGAGACCTCCGATTCCCCGCCGTTGACCTCGAAGTGCTGGTTGTACTCGCCGAGCATGCGCGCTTTCGAGGCCAACGTGTTCTGGGCGAACGAGACCTCCTGGTCCCGCTGGTCCATCTGCTCGCCGAGCCTGCGCAAACTGAGTTCGTTGTTCTTCAGCACCTGTTCGGCCGGCTTGGTCGAGATCCGCATGCCCCAGTCGACGGTGACGTCGCCGAGACCCTCCAGCACGTTGAGGAACTCGCTGCCGCCGGGAAAGGTCATGCCCGCGTACGGGAAGGAATGCGGCGTCAGCATCGCCTGGTAGGACGGGCGGTACTCGAAATCCGGCTGTACCACCTTGATCACGGGAATGAACGAGGGACGGATACGCCGATTGCTGTCGGCCTGTGCCCCCTCGTCGAGCGCGGCGGAGCGGAACACCGCCGCCGTCGCGTCGTCCAGCGCGCCCGCACGGGTGGGCGCCACCGGGTCTCCTGCCGCGCCGCGCGAGAGATAGTGCTCCCACAGCCATTGGAACAGGGCCGCGGGCACCGGAACCGGATCGAAGTCGCCGCCGATCCTGGACAGGATCTCGTTCGCCTTATCGTCGTATTCGTCCAGGTCGGCGCGGGCGATCGCGGTCGCATCGATCGTGGGGGTGCTGCCACGCCACAGGCGCGACAGCGCGGACATGCTCGAGTTGCTGGCCCCGACCGGGATCGACAACAGGAAGATCCGGGTCTGCGGCATGATCGCGTGCACGCGTTCGTAGGAGGCCACCACCTCGTCGGCGTAGTCCTCGCACTCGTCCAGGTCGACACCCTCCACCATCTTGGTGAGCACGTCGATCGTGTTCAGCCGCGCCTGGATGCCCAGCAGCAGCGATCCGCTCGGCAGATTGGTGACCAGCGCGTGATGCGCCATCTTCACGTCGTACTTGTCACCGGCCTTGCGCAAGCCGTAACCGAGCGGATTGATGAAGTAGGTCGCGGTGACCAGACCCGTATGGGTGAACTGAAGATTGCCGCGAATCGCCGCGGTGGGCTGTAGATCTCGTCCGAGTGCCATCAGGGGCTTCCTCCGGAGGCTGTGCCGTTGCTGTCGCCGTTGTCGTTGCCGTTCAATCGCCGCCACAGGTCGGTGGCCTTACCGCCTCCACTCACCACCTCGAGCAGGCGGATGCCGGATTTCGGCTGGGCGGCCACCGCCGTGCCAGGGCGGTCGGGCAGCAGGAGGACCACGGTCTCCTCGATGAACATGGTGTGGCGCACCGAGTCACTGGTGATCGGCATGCCCGAGGCCGACACCGGCTTGCGATAGACGATGAGCCTGCCGAGCCAGAAAGCGCGTGAAAGCATCCGGACGCCCGTGTACGGCACCAGCCCGAGCACGAAGACCGACAGGATGGTGAACGCCAGACCCGTGATGAAAGTGACGGCCGGGTTCAGCGGCAACGCCATGGCGCCCACCGAGGTCACCGACATCATCGCCACACCGGCGGCAACCTGCGGCAGGGTGTAGGGACCGAACGGAAGCTTCTGCCCGTTCTGCGCCTTGCCGATCATCGTTGGCACACGTTTGATCGGCGTGAACACCTTGATGACTTGGGTCATCGATAGCCACCGATGGGGTGATCGGGGACGATGAGGTTCGCGTCCGTGCGCGCGTAGTTGATGGTCGTAGGCAGGATCCAGATCACCACCCCGGCCATCAACCCCGAGCCGAAGACGACGATGATCCGCGCCGGTGACAGCCTCGATTTCGCCGCCTCGGAGATCACCACACCGATCGTGACGATGGCGATGATGATCATTCCGCCCCATCGGACAAAGATCAGGATGCCATAGAGGATGTTGCTCAAATTACCCATCGGGCTGCCTCTCGGATCAGTTCTGTGTCGCCGGCGGAATCGTCACCGACGTCGAGGGGGACGAGGACGAGGTGGGCGGCGCTCCGCCGCGGGAATCCTGACCGACGACTACCGCCAGCGGACTCGACAAGGCGGGAATCGGATCTATGGACACCACCTGCCACTGGCCCGCGTTGCGAATCATGGTGAGCGGGTAGGCCAGCGTCGCGGTCGCTCCCGTATCGGCTTTGGGATTGACGGTGGCCAGCACTTGGGCCTTCGCACCGCCGGAGCCGCAGCTCGAATCGTCCGTGGTGAGCGAGGTCAGCTCGACGGCGGTGAAGGGGGGCGGTTTCAGTGCGGCCAGCCCGGCATCCGGTGTGGTGTAGCGGGCCACGTCACCGTTTCCGGCCAGCATGGCGCTCAGGAAGCCCGCCGCGACTTGTCCCAGTACGGTGTCCGGTGCGCAGGGTGCGCCGTAGGCCAGTTTGAGATCGACGCCCTTGGAGGGGGCTTGGACCAAGGCGGGCGTCGACAGCGCACGCAGCCGCCCATCGGACACGGAGACCGCGACACGGTAGAACTGCCGCTGATCCTGTGCCGTCGCGGCGCCGACTTTGCCGACCCGGACCGATACCGTGACCGACCATACTTCGAGCCCCCCGGCCGAGAGCGCCCGAGAGACGTAGACCACCGACGGGTCGGACACTTGGCGCGCGGACGAAGGCAAGGTGATCTGCTGATTGGAGCCGACATATTCGCCGATCCGATCCTGCTGCCCCGCAACGGCAGTGAGGTATGCGACGACGAACTGCTCGGCATAAGAGCCTGCCAAGTGCGCATGCCCGATGATTGCCGTCGTCGAGTCATCCGACGGCGCTGGCGGCCCGGAGTCGAAGACACTCAGAATTGCGTGTCCACCGCCGAGCACCGCGAGAACGGCGAGCACCGCGACCACGATGTTGTCGCGACGACGGCGAGCGGCCATCCGGCGAAGCAGGGCCTCACCCGAATCTGCCGACTCACGAATACCTGTCCTCACTCCCGAAATGGTAGAGAGCACAGGCGTTCCCAACCGGCCGGTAGTTCCCACTCATGGGAATGAAAACTGTCAGCAGGCGGGGTTGCTTTTCATCCTGCCCGCCAGCCAATGCCGCAATTGTTCGTCGTATCCGATCGGCGCGCTGCGCTGCCGCGGCTCCAGCACCTGGCGATGGGTTTCCAGCAACGGTACGTCGTCGGCGACCCGGACCAACTGGGCGATCGCCAGCTGTCTGCTCGAGTACCCGGGATAGGGGTACAAAAGTAGCGATGTGGGCGTGTAACCGCCGCCGTAGTTGAGTACCCGCAACGTGACACCCGCACTGTCGCCCGACCGCAGCCGGTCGCCGAGTTCGGCCAGCCGCGGACGGTCCTCGGGATGGAAGACATCGACGGGCCGGAAGAGATAGTCCCACCGCACCCAGGGCGCGGGATCGGTGAGCCAGTGCGAGATGCTGGTGTGCTCGAGCTGCACCACGGCCAGATGCGTTCCCGCCCGCCGATGCGCCTCGCGCAAACCGATCCGCTCCAAGGTCGGCCACGTCGCCTGTGCGTTCTCCGACGTCACGTCCTCGATCAGCCACCAAGCGCCACGGGTGCGCTCGTCGTCGCGCGCGCGAATGGTGATCCGCCACTGAGCCGCACGTCCGAATCCGTGAATCACGTTGGTGTCGAATTGCATTCGCTCGCCGGGCTTGGGATCGTAGAGCAGATCGAGCACCTCGGCGTGCCGGTCGAAACTGGACACCCGGTGGAACAGTTCCGCGATCGACATCCTCGGGACGTACTCTTCGGCGCTGCTGCCGGACAGCCGCGTGATGCCGCTCGGTTGCTGAATGGTCTGACTACTCAGGTCCCAGATCGCTCCCACCGCCGGGCGCAACGCCGGCACCCGCTCGGACGCCGGACCCAACCACAGCCGCACCGCGTGCACGTCTCCAGCGGGGCCGAAGATCGGACGGATGAACAGTTGATGCCGTCCCGATCGGGTCTGAATGGCCAGGTCGACGTCTTGCGCCTGATCATGTGCGGTTTGGATCGCCTCTGTGAGTCCAGCGGTCGTCAGTTTGTCGTACAGCGCGGGCGTCTTGGACAGCGTCCGCTGCAGCACTCGCTGCCAGCTCGCGAACTCACGAGGTGCATCCCCCACCGACGCCACGGACATGCCGTCCGGCGCCAACGTCTCGATCGTCACCCATGGAATCACTGCGCCACTTCGCTTCGCACTTGCCCGACCAGCCGTTCCTCCGGGTCCGCCTCCCCGGATGAGACATCTTGTGACAATAGGCAATGTACCGTTATTTAGCGGCTCAATCAACTTGTGACCACGCCGCCTGTTATTACGAAGTCTCCATCATGTTCATACGACATGCGCAGCCGAGTTCATTTTGTTCACGTCGAGTTCGAGAGGAACCTCCCTTCGACCGGCGCACAGCGCAACGGCACATCTGCCGCAAACCAGCGAACAAGATCATCGGAAGCCACCGGCCGAAGCCGACGGCATCCCCCTGGCAATCTCACCCGCGGCTGAACCCACTCCCGCCCAGGGCATTACGCCACCGCGGGAAGCGATCAGGTATTCCTTCCGACCAGGGCCAGCACACCCGCGCCCATGATCGTCGCGCCTTCTCCGAGCTGCGAGGGAACCACCCGCAATCCGGGCAGGAAGCTCAGCCTGGCATGTGTTGCGACCGCCTCGCCGAGCGGTTTCCACAGCGCGGGCCCCGCTCCGGCGAGCGGGCCGCCGAGCACGACGAGGTCGAGATCGAGCAGTGCGGCCACCGAGGCGATCGCCCGGCCGAGCGCCGTACCGGCCCGGCCGAGCGCCGCGACGGGAATGTCCTCACCCACGCCGGCGGCATCGAGCAGTTCCCTCACCGACGTGCCCGCCCAGCCCTGCTCCCGCGCCCAGCGCACCATGGCCAGGCCACCCGCGACCGCCTCCAGGCACCCACGGCCCCCACAGGAGCATCGATCATCGAAGCCGGGAACCAGGACGTGACCTACATGCCCCGCGTTGCCGGTGCGCCCCACCAGGATGAAGCCGCCCACCACGACCCCGCCGGTGATGCGATCGGAGACACTGACCGCAAGGCTGTCCATCACTCCACTCGTCGCGCCGAAGCCTCGCTCCGCCAGCGCCAAGCAGACGCCGTCCAGCGCGAGTGGAACCTGCGCTTTCGGGAACAACTTCCGCGCCGCTTCGACGATGCCGAACCCTCCCCGCCACTCCGGAACCTCGGCAGGAGCGATCACACCGGCCGCCATATCGATCGGCCCGGCCGAAGCGACACCGAGGGCGGTGACCTCGCCACCGCCCGCGACCTCGAGCAGCAGCTCCTGGCATCGAGCCCAGGCGCCCGTCGCTGGGATCGGGATCCTCCGGATGTCGTCCGTGTCGACATCGTCGGCGACCCTGGTCGCCGCGAAGCCCGACGACCCGATCTCCAATGCCAGCACTGTCATGAGTTACGCACCACCGAAGGACTCGACGCGAAAAGGTGGACGCAGCATAGTCACAGACCGTCGGTCCCGGTCGACTTGAGGGGTTGCCCGAGCACGATGTGCCTGCGGGGCGCGGGAAGAGTGGATACGGTACGCAGCGGACGCGGCCCGGTGCGAATGATGCGCATAGGGCGCTTGTGGTCGATCGGCGCGGCGCGGTGCCGGTCCAGGTTCTCGATGACGCTGCCGGAGTTGTCATAGGCGACGCCGGCCCAGATCATCGCGCGGGGACCGTCACCCCGGGTGGTCAGCGTCTGCGCCAATTGGCGGCACTGCGTGAGCAGCGGGCAACTCTGGCAGGTGCGCACCGCCGCTCGCCAGGCATCCGGATTCCCGCTGTCCATGTCCCAGTTGTCCGGGACGTCGGCGCACGGGGGCCGCTGGTTCGACTTTGCCGGAATCGACGAGATCTTTGCTGACGCAATGGATCCCGTGTCCATCGGAAGGGTTCGCGTAATGCTCATAGCCATCTCCGGGGATGCCGAGCACACACCTCTGGCAGGTGCGTGGCCCATGGATCGGACGTCATCAGGGCTGCTCAACAGTCCCCGGAACCCAGCCGCGATAAGCTGGTCTACGCACGGTAGCCCACTGTTGCCCAGCACACAACCTTTTGTACCGCTATGTAACGGCTCGTTGACCTTCAAGCAACACCCAGCTACCGTCTTTAACGGCACGTTATGAAACGGACCGTTTTCCACGGGGGCCCGACTATGGTTTCCTTTTAAACATGGCTGCAGACTCTGAATTCACGATCGACGAACTGGCACGGGCAGCCGACACCACCGTGCGCAGCGTCCGCGTGTACCACGAGCGAGGTCTGCTGCCCTCGCCGGAGGTGCGCGGGCGGATCGGGTACTACGGGTCGGACCACCTCAACCGGCTGCAAACGATCAGCCGCTTGCTGGGGCGGGGCATGAAGCTGAACGGGATCAGGGAACTGCTCGAAGCCTGGGACCGTGGCGACGGACTCGCCGATGTACTCGGAGTGAAGAGTCAGAACGCAGCCGCAGCAGACCCGGAAGCCACCACCGAGCCACAGGACAGCTACGCGGAGTTGCCGGACTACGCGAAGCAGGCGCTGGCCTCCAGCGAGGACCCGCTCGAGGCGTATCGGGTCACGAATCCACGGTGCTGCGATCTGGCCACCCGGCTGCACGACACCGGGCTGCCTATGCAGGACACGTTCCAATTGGTCGAACGTCTGCGCGCCGACTGCGATCGCATCGCCGACCGCTTCGCCACCGAGTTGTTCTACCGGCTGGCCGGGCAGACCTACGAGGAATCCGCACGAACCCCGCGGGATCGCACGAAACTGGAGACCGATCTGGCGATCGCCCGGTTGATCGTCACCCGCGCCACGTCGGAACTGATCGATCAGGCGTTCGCCCGGCACTCCGAGTTGCCGCCGGTGGTCACCAGCCCGCAGCGGCAAGCCGAACAGTGACGGCGCGGGCCGCGAACCGACCGTTCTCTAATTTCCATCCGGCGCTGTCGAATACTTAAGTAGACAAAATCGTTCGAGTCTTTCGAGCGCTGCGCCGATGACGGCGACCCGAATGTCTCGTATCCCGATCTCGCGCGTCGAACGCGACGGCCGGCGAATCGTCGAACTCGGCTACTCAGGACCGATGCCGAAGGGTTGCCACGGGGTGTCCGGCGACCGCAGCCGCAGACGGAAGTCTCCGCGCCTTCCCCATGGCCGCCGTCGCGCACGGGCGAAACCCGCTGGGATACGTAGGTATACCGATCCGATGATCGAAGACGGCGCGGCGGCGGCACCGCCTGCCGATCGAGATCCGAGCACGAACCTCACCCCCGAACGATGGTCGGGGTGACAGGATTTGAACCTGCGACCCTCCGCTCCCAAAGCGGATGCGCTACCAAGCTGCGCTACACCCCGTGGCCCTCGCGGCGACGCGGCGGCCGCCGACGAGGATGAATGCTCCGTGGAGCGGGTGACGGGAATCGAACCCGCACCATCAGCTTGGAAGGCTGAGGTTCTACCATTGAACTACACCCGCAGGCATACGACACCGATGGGATCGCCACGATGTCGTGTGCGATCCGACTGTACCGAACCAGGCTTCCGAAACGCCAATCAGCCCCCCGCGCAGCGCGATCTCGCAGGTTGCCCGCCGGAGCGCTCCAGGGTTGCCGCGTCCAGTGTCGCACGGCGGGCGCGCGGGCACGCGGTAGCGCGCGCCGGAAATTTTTAAAGGTGATTTTTCATTGAAACTCTGGCGTGTCGGATTCCGGTGGGCGAAACTCAGATGACACAGATGTCACGCCAGGAACTTCGCTCGAGGGAATTCCGATGAGGACCGCACGACTCGCTGTCACAACCGCCGCGCGCGGCGTGTCGCGCAGCCACGGCCACGACACCGAGCAGGGTTCCGGGCGCTCTGCGCCGAGAAGTCTTTCCGGCGAACCCTCGGCCGATCGCACGGCAACCTGCTGGCCGGGAGAGCGGGATGACACCGACATCGCGTCACTGGGCGGCGAGCGGTACCCGAGCCGGTTCGGCCCGAGGACCGCGAGCAGGCGCCAACCTCGAGCACGCCAGGAACAACCATTCGCAACTCGACAGGGAAGACGAGGACGTCGCGTGCGAGAACAGATTCTCGTGAAGCAAGCGGCGCGTGGACGGTCCGGACCGCCCCCGTGGCTCACGCACCACTCTCCGCACACCTCGTACAGCGTGTCGCCAGCGCGTCGCGCCGCGATTTTGCAGCGAACGGGAATCCGGTGTAACACCAACGCGACGGGAACGATCACATACCCGATCGCCATTCGCCAGGCGTCGAGAACACGTTGCAAATCTCCGCTTTTCGATGCCGAGTGGCTTGCTAGGATCCTTTTTGCCGGACGGGGGTATCTGGAAAGGGGGCGGTGAACGTGCGCCGAACCAGGTGGACGCAACCGCGTAGCAGTGGGAACGATCAGGGTGACGCCGGCGCCTGTGTGACTACAGGGCACCTGGGTACCGACGTCGCCCACACCGGGTGAGTCCGATGTCGACCGACATCGAGCCCCCGGTAGCCGCTATGGCCCGAGCATGGGCCCGTGCGGTCTGCGCCGAGCCCGGTTCGGGCGCGGCGCCCCAGCAGTTGGAACCGGTGCTGATCGAGATCGTCGAGCGCCTGCTCACACTCGCGCGATGCGAGCCGTTCCCGGTTCCGGAAGCACGCATGCTCGGGGCCCGGCTCGCCGATGCGCCGTTCGACCGGATCCGGATGCTGGCGCAGGCCACGCGCTGGCTGCTCGGCTTCCCATCCGGCACGCCCGGCTCCCTGGTGGCCACACGCTGGCCGTTCATCGCCAGTCAGGCCATCGACAGTTACGCCCAGGCGCTTCAGGAGCGCGCTCTCGCGCAACAGGAACAGAACCTGTCGGCCAAGGTGTCGCTGCGCGTGCAGGAGATCGCCGCGCTGCAGCACCGGTTGCGCCACGAGGCCACCCACGACGCGCTGACCGATCTGGCCAACCGGACGCTGCTGCAGGACAAGGTGCGCCTGATGGCCACCGACCCGACGCGCGGCGTCGGGTTGCTGCTGATCGACCTGGACCGGTTCAAGCAGATCAACGACGGGTACGGGCATGCGATCGGTGACGAAGTGCTGGTCGAACTGGCCGGCAGACTGCGCGAAGTGTGCCCGCCGGACACGGTGATCTGCCGGTACGGCGGTGACGAGTTCGTGCTCGCGACCAACCCCCACCACAACAACCTCGGTGACCTCGCGCATCGGATCGTGGCCGCGCTGCGTGACCCGGTCTGGTCGTCGGCCGGGCCCGTTCCGGTGTCGGCCAGCGTGGGCACCGCCTACAACCCGCCGGGCAGCCCGCTCGATTTCACCGATCTGCTGCGCCGCGCCGATCGCGCGATGTACTCCGCGAAGACGGCCGGTGGGCGCCGCTTCGCCCTCGCGGACGAGCCGGACATCGACACCGCCGTCGCCGGCTGACCCGGCCGATCCGGGTCAGCCGGGTTGACAGGTGGGGCACCAGAAGAGATTCCGCGCCTGCATCACCTGATGGGCGATCGGCGTCTCGCACAGACGGCACGGGGCGCCTTGGCGGCGGTAGACATAGGTGCGCGGGCGATCCGGGGCATACGAGGGCTCGCCGTGATCGTGTTCGGGCCGCACCACGACCATCTTCCCGACGCGCACCCCTACCCGCATGAGCGCGACCAGATCGGACCACATGTCCGCCCATTCGCCCGCGGACAGCTCCGTACCCGGACGATGCGGGGAGATCCCATGGCGGAACAGCAATTCCGCGCGATAGACGTTGCCGACCCCTGCGACCACCTGCTGGTCCATCAGCAGCGCGCCGATCGGCCTGCGGGAACGATGGATGCGCTGCCACGCCCGGTCCGGATCGGCGCCGCGCCGCAGCGGATCAGGACCGAGCCGATCGGTGAGCGCCGTCACCTCCGGCGGCAGCAGGATCTCGCACGCGGCAGGCCCGCGCAGGTCGGTGCCGAAGCCCGGCTGCCCGTCCGGTTCCCCGGACAAGCGCATCCGGACCTGCCCGACCGGCTCCCCCATCGGCAACGCGGATTCGGTGAACGTGCCGTACAGGCCGAGATGCACGTGCACCACCAGGCCCGAGTCGTAGTGGTGCAGGAGGTGTTTGCCCCACGCCTCGGATTTCGTCAGCACCTGCCCGTCCACGCGGGCAGCGCCCGCGGCGAACTTGCCTTGCGGGCTCGACACGCGCACCACACCGCCCGCGAGGCGACGCTGATGCAGCCGCGCGAGGCGGTGCAGCGTATGTCCTTCCGGCACAGCCGGTTACGACCTCCGTGCGCTCAGTACGCGGGAACCGCCGGGGCGATTCCGGTCTTCTCGTACTCGGCCAGGATGTCGATGCGCCGCTGGTGGCGCTCCTCGCCCGACCAGGGGGTGGAGACGAACGCGTCCACGATGGCCAGCGCCTCCTCGGTCGAGTGCATGCGGCCGCCGATGCCGATCAGCTGCGCGTTGTTGTGCTCGCGTGCCAGCTTCGCGGTCTCCACGCTCCAGGCCAGCGCGCACCGGGCGCCGGGCACCTTGTTCGCGGCGATCTGTTCGCCGTTGCCACTGCCGCCGAACACCAGGCCGAGGCTGCCGGGGTCGGCGACGGTCCGGCGGGCCGCCTCGATGCAGAAGGCGGGGTAGTCGTCCAGCGCGTCGTACTCGAGCGCGCCGCAGTCGACGACCTCGTGGCCCGCCTGCTCCAGATGGGCCTTGACGTGATTCTTCAGTTCGAAACCGGCATGGTCGGCACCCAGGTAAACGCGCATGGCAGGCATTGTGTCAGGTGGCCGCCGCGCGGCGGCGAGAGGGCTTGCCCCGCGATTAACACCGCGGCGGGCCCGCGCGAATCGACTGATGCGCCAGTTGTGTTCGCGGCCACAGTGCCCGATGACACGGCCGACGCGCCGACCCCGTTCCCGGCAACTGAATAGAGTTCATTCCATGCAGCCGTTCGAACCCCAGCCGTCCGACCAGGCGGGCCGACAGGCCGACCCGTACGCCCAGCAGGGCGGGTGGGTCTCGGATCGGAGCACGCCTGCCGCGTCGTACGGCCAGCAGTACACCTCGGGCTCCTATCCGTCCGCGCCCCCGGCTGCGTATCCGGCGCCCTATGGCTCCTACCCCGGCGCCCCGGTGCCCCCCGGAGCTCCGCCGCAGCGGCAGCCCCGCGGTCTGTCGCCGTTCGGCATGCCCGCACGGCACAGCTGGGAGATACCGATGCTCGTCGTCGTGGTGGTGTTCACCGTGTTCGCGTATCTGATCGCGCTGGTGCTGCTCGCCACCGGGAACTTCGACCAGTACGTCCTCGCGTTCGCGGCCGCCCCGCTGCTGCTGTGGTTCGGTCGCGGCATCAACTACGCGGGCCAGCGGGTGAACGGCGTGAAGATGTCGCCGACCCAGTTCCCCGAGGGCTATCAGATGGTGGTGGACGCCGCCGCTCGCTTCGGCATGTCGAAGGTGCCGGACGCCTACGTGGTGCTCGGCAACGGCCAGATCAACGCGTTCGCCAGCGGGCACGGGTTCCGGCGCTACGTAGTGGTCTACAGCGATCTGTTCGAGATCGGCGGCGCCGCACGCGAACCCGACGCGCTGGCGTTCATCATCGGCCACGAGGTCGGTCACATCGCGGCGGGGCACACGTCGTACTGGCGGCAGCTGGGCATGTTCCTGGTGCCGTTCCTGCCGGTCGTCGGCAACAGCTTGGTCCGCGCGCAGGAGTACACCGCCGACAACCACGGCTTCTGCAATCGGCACACCGGCGCGTCCGCCGCCATGGGCACCCTGGCCGCGGGCAAGTACATGAACCGGCTGGTCGGCTTCGATGAGATGGCCGACCGGGCGGCCGTCGAGAAGGGCTTCTTCGTCTGGATGGTGAACGCTCTGTCCAGCCACCCCGTGCTCACCTGGCGGATGTGGGCGCTGCGCGATCGCAGCAGGCACGGGAAGCTGTTCCTGCGCCCTGCCCCGCCCGCGGGCGCCGGTGTGCCCGCGGGCGGGTACGCGAGTTCCTACGGCCAGGTGCCCGCGAGCCCGCCGAAGTCCGCGTTCTGACCGGGCCGGGTGCCGCGCGACGGCACCCGGGCGCGGGTGCTCAGTCGAACGACGGATCTTCGGTCCGCGTGCGCTTCAGCTCGAAGAAGTGCGGGTAGGACGCCAGTGCCACCGCGCCGTCCCAGACCTTGCCCGCTTCCTCGCCGCGGGGAATACGGGACAGCACCGGACCGAAGAACGCGGTCCCGTTGATGTGGATGGTCGGGGTGCCGACGTCCGGTCCCACCTTGTCCATGCCCGCGTGGTGGCTCTCACGCAGCGCCTCGTCGTAGTCGGTGCTCTCGGCGGCCGCGGCCAGCTCGGCGGGCAGACCGACCTCCGCCAGCGCGTCGGCGATCACCGCGGCGAGGGTCTCCTTGCGGCTCTCGCGTTCGTACTCGGCCCGCCGGTTGTGGATGCGCGTGCCCATCGCGGTGTACAGCGGCGACAGCACCTTGTCGCCGTGCTCCTGCGCCGCGGCGATCGCGACGCGGACCGGGCCCCATCCCGTGTCGAGCAGTTCCTTGTACTGCGGCGGCACATCTCTGCCCTCGTTCAGCACCGACAGGCTCATCACGTGGAACCGGGCTTCGATGTCGCGCACCTGCTCGACCTCGAGGATCCAGCGGGACGTGATCCAACACCACGGGCACAGCGGGTCGAACCAGAAATCGGCGACGTCCTTGGTGGCTTCGTCGGTCACGGGCGGCTTCCTCTCGATCGCAAGCGGACGGGCGGCCGCACACTGCGCCGCCCTACCGAGCAACCACGTCGGCGCGCGATTCGTTCCCACTCGCGGCATCCGTTTTCCCGAGCGGCGCGCACGGCTGCCAGTAGGGTTGACCGGCAGGTGCTTGGTTCCCTTCGGAGAAGGAGTCCGCGATGAGTTCTGACCAGCATTTCGTCATAGTCGGCGGCGGACTGGGCGCGGCCAAGACAGCAGAAGCTCTGCGCGAGAAGGACTTCGAGGGAAGCGTGACACTGATCGGCGCCGAGGAGCACCTGCCCTACGACCGGCCGCCGCTGTCGAAGGAGCATCTGCTCAGGAAGAAGGCGCTGCCGGAATTCATCGTCGATCCCGCGCAGTGGTATCGCGACCACCACATCGACATCCGCCTCGGCACCACCGTCACCGGGCTGGACCCCGGGGCCAAGACGGTCACCCTGCCCGACGGTTCCACACTGTCCTACGACAAGCTCGCGCTCGCCACCGGCTCCACGCCGCGGATACTGCCCGTTCCCGGCGCCGACGCGCCCAACGTGTACACGCTGCGCACCATCGAGGACTCCGACACGTTGATCGAGCTGTTCGGCAGCGCGACGCGGCGGCTCGTCATCATCGGCGCCGGCTGGATCGGCCTGGAGGTCGCCGCCGCGGCCAGGGCGGCGGGCGTCGAGGTGACCATCGTCGAACGCGCCGACCTGCCGCTGCTCGCGGTGCTCGGACCGGAGATGGGCGAGGTGTTCGCCGATCTGCACCGGGCCAACGGCGTCGACTTCCGGTTCGGCGCGCAGGTCGAGGCGATCACCACCGAGGACGCGATCGCGACCGCGGTCGCCAACGGCGTCCGGCTCGCCGACGGCAGCACGATCGAAGCCGACGCGGTGCTGGTCGCCGTCGGCGCGCGCCCGAACGTGGAGCTGGCCGCCGACGCCGGTCTCGCCGTGGACGACGGCGTGCTGGTCGACGAACGCCTGGCCACCAGCGATCCGGACATCGTCGCGGTCGGTGACATCGCCGCCCAGCAGCACCCTGTGCTCGGCAGGCGGGTCCGGGTGGAGCACTGGGCCAACGCGCTCAACCAACCCGCGGTCGCCGCCGCGACCATGCTCGGCAAGCAGGCTTCCTACGACCGGCTGCCCTATTTCTTCACCGACCAGTACGACCTGGGCATGGAGTACACCGGGTACGCCGCGCCGGGCGAACATGCCAGGGTCGTCGTGCGCGGCGACACGGCGGCACGCGAGTTCGTGGCGTTCTGGCTGGACGGGAACAACCGCGTGCTCGCCGGGATGAACGTGAACGTCTGGGACGTGACCGACCGGATCAAGGAACTGATCCTGGCGGGCGAACCGGTCGATCCGGATCGGCTGGCCGACACCTCCGCCGAGCTGTGATGTGAATCACTGCAGAGATGTGTCGAACGCACGCGACGTGCTCCGACCTCCTCGCGGGCGCCACCGGAGCGCTCCCAGCGACCGAACGCCGGAGAGGAAATCGACCATGAAATACATGCTGCTGAAGACCTACGCACCCACCAAGTACTGCGACACACCGATCAACGAATGGTCCCCGGAAGAGATCCAGGCGCACATAGACTTCCAGCGCGCGCTGGGTGCGCAACTGGCCGAGGCGGGCGAGTTGGTGGACGCGCAGGGATTGGCCGGGCCGGAGGAGGCGCGGATCGTCAGTTCGGACGGCCGGTCGGCGCCGGTGGTCACGGACGGGCCTTTCCCGGAGACCAAAGAGTTCTTGGCAGGGTACTGGATCGTCGACGTGGACAGCCCCGAGCGGGCCTACGAGATCGCGGCGCAGGCCTCCGCCGCCCCCGGCCCCGGCGGCAAACCGATCGGCGAGTACATCGAAGTTCGCGCGGTGATGGGCGCCCCCGCCACCGAGCAATGAGCGACCGGAGTGCGGTGCCCGACGACACACCGCTCCCGGCGAGCACCGAGGACCTGCTGCGCGCACTGGCGCCGCAGGTCCTCGGAACGCTCGTCCGCCGCTTCGGTGATTTCGACACCGCAGAGGACGCGCTGCAGGAAGCGCTGCTCGCGGCCGCGACCCAGTGGCCGATGGAGGGCCTGCCGGACAATCCGCGGGCTTGGCTGATCCAGGTCGCACAGCGCCGCATGGCCGACGCCGTGCGCGCGGAGGTGGCCCGGCGGCGCAGGGAGACCACGGCTTTCGACCGCGAGGTGCCCGACGCCGTCCCCGTGGACCACGACGACACGCTGACCATGCTGTTCCTCTGCTGCCACCCGGCGCTGACGCCCGCCGCCGCCATCGCGCTGACGCTGCGCGCGGTGGGCGGACTCGGCACCGAACAGATCGCCCGCGCCTTCCTGTTACCGGAAGCGACCATGGCGCAACGGATCACACGAGCGAAGAAGAAGCTGGCCACCGTCGAGCGGCCCTTCGCGCAGCCGGGGGATCAGCGGTGGCGCGAGCGGCTGGGCGCGGTACTGCACGTGTTGTACCTCATCTTCAACGAAGGTCATACCAGCAGTTCAGGGCACACGTTGCAGCGAACGGACCTGTCCGATGAGGCGATCCGGCTCACCAGGGCGGTGCACCGGCTGCTGCCCGGCGACAACGAGGTCACCGGGTTGCTCGCGTTGATGCTGCTCACCGACGCCCGCCGGGCCGCACGCACCGGCGCGCACGGCGAACTCGTCCCGCTGGCCGAACAGGATCGCGCGCTGTGGAATCGGGCGCTGATCACCGAAGGGACGACCTTGGTCACCGGCACGCTCTCCGGCGGCTTGCGCGGGCCCTATCAGATCCAGGCGGCCATCGCGGTCCTGCACGCGCAGGCTCCGCGTGCCGAGGACACCGAGTGGACCAAGATCCTCGCGCTGTACGACCGGCTCGAACGGCTCTCGGACAATCCGATGGTGACGCTGAACCGGGCGGTGGCGACCGCGATGGTGGCGGGGCCCGGAGCCGGTCTCGCACTGGCCGAGACCCTCGACGAACACCTATCGGGTACCCACCGGCTCGACGCCGTGCGCGGCCATCTGCACGAGATGGCCGGTGCGATCGACGCGGCCATCGCCTGCTACACCAAGGCCGCCGCCCGCACGACGAGCGTCCCCGAGCGCGACTATCTGACCATCCGTGCGGCACAGCTGCGCCACGAAGCGCGGGCGGACCGCACGGGCTGAGTGGATGTCCGAATGGCTGTGGTGGGAGCTGCTGTGCGGCGCGCCGGGCACCAGCATGCGGGGCACTCGTCCGATCGCGACCGGGCAGACTACCCGGTGTGGCAGGCAAACACAGTGCGGGAGTCCTTCTCTTCCGCCGGAACCCCGACGGCGCCGTCGAAGTATTGCTCGGACACATGGGCGGGCCGTTCTGGGCGCGAAAAGACCTGGGCGCGTGGTCGATTCCGAAGGGCGAGTACGAGCCGGAGACGGAGGACGCCGAGGTCGCGGCGAACCGGGAGTTCGCCGAGGAACTCGGGCTGCCGGTCCCGGACGGCACGTGGCTGCCGTTGGGCGAGGTGCGTTACAGCAGCGGCAAGAAGGTGCTCACCGTCTGGGCCGTCGAAGGCGACCTCGATCCCGCCGCCGTGGTACCGGGAACCTTCCAGCTCGAATGGCCGCCGCGCTCCGGCCGCCTCGCGGAGTTCCCCGAGATCGACCGCGCGGACTGGTTCGACGCACCCACCGCGCGAGACAAGCTCGTCGCGGGGCAGCGGCCCTGCCTGGACCGGCTGACCGAGCTGCTCGCGGACTGACCGCTATCGCGGCACGCCCGCCCAGGTCCGGCCGGTGATGAGTTCGTAGGCCTCGACGTACTTCTGGCGGGTCGCCGCGACGACATCGGCCGGGATCTCCGGGCCGGGCGCCTCCTTGTTCCAGCCCGTGGAGGTGGACCAGTCGCGGACGAACTGCTTGTCGAACGAGCGTTGCGCGCGGCCCGGCTCCCACTCGTCGGCGGGCCAGAAACGCGACGAATCGGAGGTGAGCACTTCGTCGCCGAGAGTGAGCACATCGCCGTCCCAGCCGAATTCGACCTTGGTGTCCGCGACGATGACACCGCGTTCGGCGGCGTGCGCGGCGCCCCTGGCGTAGATGTGCAAGGTGAGTTCGCGCAGCCGCTCGGCGACCTCGCGTCCCTCCTGGTTCACCACGTCCGCGAAGGTGATCGCCTCGTCGTGCCCCTCGGACGCCTTGGTGGTCGGTGTGAAGATCGGCTCCGGCAGTTTGTCGCCCTCGCGCAGACCGGGCGGCAGCGCGATCCCGCACACCGAGCCCGTCTGCCGGTATTCCACCAGCCCGGACCCGGTCAGGTAACCGCGCGCGATGCATTCCACCTGCACCATCTTCAGCGGCTTCACCCGAATGCCGCGACCGGCGAACTCGGCGGGCACGTCGGTGGCCGAGACCACATGGTTGGGCACATCGGTGAAGTACTCGAACCACCAGTTGGACAACTGCGTGAGCAGGGCGCCCTTGTCCGGGATCGGCGTCGGCAGCACCACGTCGTACACCGAAACCCGGTCGGACGCGACCAGCACCAGCGTGTCGCCGTCCTCGTACAGGTCACGCACCTTCCCGGCGTGCACATGCTTCAACGTCGAGCCTCCGAATCCCTGGGGTGAACCTGCGCTGTACCAGGCACAATACCGCCGCCCCCGAGCACCGCCGCCGCGCCGTCCGCCGCACACAGCGGACCGGTGCGTAAGTGCCGCGAACATTAGGGTCGATCGGGAAAGTCCCGCGCGGCCTGCCACCCCGAGGTGGCATTGTGGGTTTTGCCCGTGCCAGTTCTTCGACCACGAAGGAGCCTTATGTCCGCACCCAACCTCACTCGCGACCAGGCGATCGAACGCGCCGCGACGGTGTCGGTCGAGAACTACCGCGTCGAGCTGGATCTGACCGACGGCGCGGGCAAACCGGGCGAGCAGACCTTCTTCTCCCGCAGCACCGTGACCTTCGGCGCGACACCGGGCGCGAGCACATTCGTCGACATCGTGGCGCGCGGCGTGCGCTCGGCGGTGCTCAACGGGACCGCGCTGGACGTCTCCGGTTACGACGAGTCGACCGGGATCACGCTGACCGACCTGGCCGAGCACAACGAGCTGGTGGTCGAGGCCGACTGCGAGTACTCGCACACCGGCGAGGGTCTGCACCGGTTCGTCGACCCCGCCGACGACGCCGTGTACCTGTACTCGCAGTTCGAAACCGCCGACGCCAAGCGGATGTTCGCCTGCTTCGATCAGCCGGATCTGAAAGCCACCTTCGACATCGCCGTCACCGCACCGGAGGACTGGCAGGTCGTCTCCAACGCGGCCGTGGTGCAGACGCTCGTGGCGGAGCCGGGCAAGCACGTCTTCCGCACCACCCCGAAGATGAGCACCTACCTGGTCGCGCTCATCGCGGGCCCGTACGCGCAGTGGACCGACGTCTACACCGACGACCACGGCGATATCCCCCTCGGCATCTACTGCCGCGCCTCGCTCGCCGAGCACATGGACGCCGAGCGACTGTTCACCGAGACCAAGCAGGGTTTCGGCTTCTACCACCGCAACTTCGGCGTGCCGTACGCGTTCGGCAAGTACGACCAGCTGTTCGTCCCCGAATTCAACGCGGGCGCGATGGAGAACGCGGGCGCGGTGACCTTCCTGGAGGACTACGTCTTCCGGTCCAAGGTCACCCGGGCGTCCTACGAGCGCCGCGCCGAGACCGTGCTGCACGAGATGGCGCACATGTGGTTCGGCGACCTGGTCACCATGAAATGGTGGGACGACCTGTGGTTGAACGAGTCGTTCGCCACGTTCGCGTCGGTGCTGTGCCAGTCCGAGGCCACCGAGTACACCAACGCCTGGACCACCTTCGCGAACGTGGAGAAGTCCTGGGCCTACCGGCAGGACCAGCTGCCCTCCACCCATCCGATCGCCGCGGACATCCCCGATCTCGCCGCGGTCGAGGTCAACTTCGACGGCATCACCTACGCCAAGGGCGCCAGCGTCCTCAAGCAGCTCGTCGCGTATGTCGGGCTGGAGCCGTTCCTGGCGGGCCTGCGCGCGTACTTCGCCGACCACGCCTACGGCAACGCCACCTTCGACGATCTGCTGTCGGCGCTGGAGAAGTCGTCCGGCCGCGACCTGTCCACCTGGGGTGCGCAGTGGCTCAAGACCACCGGATTGAACATCCTGCGCCCCGACTTCGAGGTGGACGCCGAGGGCAGGTTCACCTCGTTCGCGGTCGTGCAGGAGGGGGCACAGCCGGGCGCGGGCGAGCGGCGCGTGCACCGTCTCGCGGTCGGCGTCTACGACGACCAGGACGGAAAACTGGTGCGCACCAAGCGCGTCGAGCTCGACCTCGACGCCGCAGAACGCACCCAGGTACCCGAGCTGGCCGGCGTGCCGCGCGGCCAGTTCGTGCTGGTCAACGACGACGACCTCACCTACTGCTCGATCCGCCTCGACGCCGGTTCGCTCGATGTGCTGGTCAACCGCATCGCCGACATCGCGGAGCCGCTGCCGCGCACGCTCGCCTGGTCGGCGGCCTGGGAGATGACGCGCCAGGCCGAGTTCCGCGCCCGTGATTTCGTCGCGCTGGTCGAGCGTGGAGTCGGCGCCGAGAGCGAGATCGGTGTGGTGCAACGGCTGTTGATGCAGGCCAACACCGCGCTGGGCAGCTACGCGGAGCCGGAATGGGCCGCGACCACCGGCTGGCCGGAATACGCGAACAGGCTGCTGGAGCTGGCGCGCGAAGCCGAACCCGGCTCCGACCACCAGCTGGCCTTCGTCAACGCGCTGACCGGCGCGAAGTTGTCGGCCTGGCACACCGAGGTGCTGAGCGAGCTGCGCGACGGCGACCCGGCGAAGGTCGGATTGCCCGGCCTGGTGGTCGATACCGACCTGCGCTGGCGGATCGTGTCGGCGCTCGCGGCGGCGGGCGAGATCGACGCCGAGGGGCTGCACACTCCGGTCATCGATGAGGAGCTGGCCAACGACCCCACGGCCGCCGGCAAGCGGCAGGCGGCCGCCGCAGCGACGGCGCGTCCGATCGCCGAGGTGAAGGAGCAGGCGTGGGCGACGGTGATGGGCGACGATTCGGTACCCAACATCACCGCCCGCTCGATCGTCGGTGGCTTCGCACCCGCCGGGCAGGGTGAGCTGCTCGCCTCCTACGTGGAGCGGTATTTCGCCGAGGTGCCCGGCGTCTGGGAGCGTCGTTCCAGCGAGGTCGCCCAGACCGTGGTGGTCGGCCTCTACCCGCACTGGGCGATCAGCGAGGACGCGGTGGCCGTCGCCGACAAGTTCCTGGCCGGCGATCATCCCCCGGCGCTGCGCCGGCTGGTCAGCGAGGGCAAGGCGGGGATCGAACGCTCGCTGCGGGCCCGCGCCTTCGACGCACAGCCGTAGACGAAACCGGCGCGGGCCCCCCGGGGGGGGGGGGGGGCCCGCCCCCCCCCCCCCCCCCGGGGGGGGCCCCCCCCCCCCCCCCCCCCCCCCCCGGCCGCCCCC
>NZ_JBJZOK010000055.1:0-27952 GCF_047200615.1 Nocardia sichangensis | reverse complement strand
TGGCGAGAAGGACATCCTCGGGTTGTGGGCCGGCACCGGTGGCGAAGGCGCGAAGTTCTGGCTCAGCGTGCTCACCGATATCCGCAACCGCGGGGTCAAGGACGTGTTCTTCCTGGTCTGCGACGGGCTCAAGGGGCTGCCGGAGGTGGTGGGGAACGTGTGGCCGCTGGCCACGGTCCAGACCTCATCCGTCCACAATGCTGTCGCCGGGATGGTCCCGGCGGTCACTCGCACCACCCCGGTCACGACCTATGCAGACGTGCAACCTTCGAGGTCCAGATGCAGACCTGTCGGGCCGGGGTGGTGGCGGGCTTCACATCGGCCAGCGGGAGTAGCGCTTCGAGCGCCGAGATGAGGTTCCGGGGAAGCCGGCCGAGCGGTGGCCGAACTTCTTCTTGCAGGAGCATCGTTGGTTCACGTCACCGGCACCAGTCCAGCCGAACAGTCTGTGTTCGCGGGAATAGACTGGGGCGGAACACATCATCAAATATGTATTGTTGACCATGCTGGCAAGCTGATCGTTCAGAAGCGGGTCAGACACGACCTCGGCGGGTTCGCCGAACTCGACGACCTACTCGACCTTCCCGGCATCCGGATCGCGATCGAACGCGGTGAGGGGCTGCTGGTCGAGCACCTGCAGCTCCGTGGCCTTCCGGTTTACTGTGTGTCGCCGAAGGTTTCAGCCCGAGCCCGCGAACGCTATCGGCTGTCGGCGACCAAATCCGACAGCTTCGACGCGTTCGTCCTGGCCGACACCCTCCGTCATGAGCACACGCATTGGCGCCCGTTGCCGCTGCTGTCGCGAGACACCGCGGAACTCAAGGCGGTGATCCGTGACCGAGAGCGGATCATCTTGTCTCAGCGCAGTGTCGAGTCACAGCTGCGTGCTGTTCTCGACACGTATCATCCTGCGCCGCTGCACCTGTTCTCGACGCTCGACCGGGATATCACCCTGGACTTCCTCGCCGATTATCCGACACCCGCGCAGGCCGCTCGCGTCGGAGACAAGCGGATGGACGCGTTCTGCCGCCGACACGGCTACACGGGTCGAGTTCCAGCCGACCAGCTCGTGGAACGGCTCCAGCCGCACCTGCTGGCGGCGTCGGAGGGTACTACCGCGGGCAAGCAGTTCACCGCGCAACTGTTCGCCTCGCAGCTGCGGTTGCTGAACCAGCACATTCGGGCCTGCAATAAACGGATCGATCAACTTCTCGATGTTCACCCGGATGCGCCGATTTTCCTCAGCTTCCCGGGCATCGGGCCGGTCGTCGCGGCCACATTGATCGCCGAGATGGGTGGCGACCGCTCCCACTACCCAGACGCGCGGGTCCTGCTCGCCGAGGCCGGCCTGGCGCCGGTCACGCGCGCCTCTGGGCGCATGCATCAGGTCCGGTTCCGTTACGCCTGCAACCATCGAATGCGTCACGCCATCGACTGGTGGGCTTTCGTCGCCACCCGCGAGACCGACTGGGCCGCCAACGCCTATGAGCAAGCTCGAGCCCGTGGCCACGGCAAATACCGCGCTTTGCGTGGTGTCGGAGCCCGCTGGGTGCGGGTTCTCTGGCGCTGCTGGCAGGACAACACCATCTACAACCCGGAAAAGCACTCCAGCGCCGCAGCGGCCTGACCGCTACCTTCAGCAACCCGCGTGTCCACGACGCCACGCGGGCCGCAGTCATGCCATCAGAACCAACCCTCTCCGACCTCGCTGACAGCCTGCCAGTTGACAGCGGGAGTCTGCATCATCCATTGGAGTCGTAAAGTAACAACGTGTTGGTTTGGGCTTCAATGGGTTTCGGTTCTGGGTGGTAGTGCTGAAGGGCGGCGAGGTGGGTGTGGTCGCTCGGCTGCGGGCATTGTTGCCGCATTTGAACGAGCGGCAGCGGCGGTTGGCGTTGGGCGGCGAGGCCCTGGTGCTGGGGCATGGCGGGGTGCGGGCGGTGGCCCGGGCAGCCGGAGTCAGCGAAACCACGGTCCGCAAAGGTGTTGTCGAGGTCGAGGCCGGGGAGCATCGGCTGCCGGGCGGGCGTGTTCGGCGAGCTGGCGGTGGTCGTCGACGAGCCGAGGAGCTGGATCCGCGGCTGGTTGCGGCGTTGTTGGCGTTGGTGGAGCCGGATGAACGTGGCGATCCGATGTCGCCGCTGCGATGGACGGTGAAGTCGCTGCGGAACCTGGCTGCCGAACTGACCCGAGCCGGACATTCGGTGTCCGCGCCGACGGTAGGCCGATTGTTGAAGGCGCAGGGCTTCCGCCTCCAGGCCAACGCGAAGACCCTGGAAGGGACCCAGCATCCTGATCGGGATGTCCAGTTCCGCTATATAAACGAGCAGCTCAAGCGGCATCATGCCGGTGATCAGCCGGTGATCAGCATCGATGCCAAGAAGAAGGAACAACTCGGGCAGTTGCCCAACGCTGGGCGGCAGTGGCGTCCGAAGGGCGATCCGGTGCGGGTCGAGGACCACAGCTTCTACTTCATCGGCCCGGATGTCGACGTGGCCATCCCCTTCGGCGTCTACGACCTCGGCAACGACACCGGTTGGGTGAACGTGGGCACCGATCACGACACCTCGGTGTTCGCAGTGGAATCGATTCGGCGCTGGTGGCGGTCCCGCGGCTGCCTGGACTACCCCACCGCGGACCGGTTGTTGATCACCGCGGACTGCGGCGGGTCGAACAGCTACCGGTATCGGCTTTGGAAGGCCGAGCTCGCCGCGTTCGCCGCCGAGACCGGCCTGACCGTGACCGTGTGCCACTTCCCGCCGGGCACCTCGAAATGGAACAAGATCGAGCACCGGTTGTTCTCACACATCACCATGAACTGGCGCGGCAGGCCACTGACCAGCCATGAGGTCGTCGTCAATAGCATCGCAGCGACACGCACCCGGTCCGGGCTGCGGGTCCACGCCGAGCTCGACACCGGCACATATCCGACCGGGATCTCGATAAGCCGTGAGCAGGCCCGGTCACTACCGATCACACCACACCAACACAGAGGAACCTGGAACTACACCATCGCCCCGACCGGCCGCCAGAACACCGTCACCACAACCGAAGGCCGCAACGCGGCCAGAGCGCACGCTCTGGCGGCGCTCGCCGACCCGAAGGTCACCGGCTTACCCGCCCACGAACTGCAGCAGCTCTGCACGCTGCTGGCGCCGGCGCAAGCAGCGATCGCCGAGCAGCGCCAGTACCTGCAACGCGGCGGACCACGCCGAAAAGAACGCGGCGACCACGGCCGACCGTTGCTGACACCAGCCGACAAAGTGTTGATCACCGTGGTCTACCTGCGGCGGGTATGCCCCCAGAAAGTCCTGGTGGAACTGCTGGGGATCAACCCCAACACCATCGGCCGAGCGATCAGGGACACCCGCACCCTGATCGAAGAGCAGCAGATCGAGTTCTCCCAGACATCGCACTACTTCTCCCACATCGACGAGCTGCGCAACTGGCTCGACAACGACACCACCACAACAAGGATCGAAGCCGCTCGAGCGTTGACTCACCCCGACCTCACCGGCATGACCCGCGACGACTTCCAGGCCCTCGTCGACCGGATATCGGTTTCCTACCGCGCCTCGATCGAACAACGACGCCACCGCCAACGCGGCGGTGAACGCCGCCCCGGCACCCGGGGCGGACTGTTCCGCCAGAAGATCACCGACGCCGACCGAATCCTGGCCACCGTGCTGGCCCAACGCCAGCTATGCGACCAACAAACCCTCGCAGAACTGTTCGGCGTCAGCAGAGGCACCATCCGCAACGCCATCGACGACGTCCTGCCACTGCTCCAGCAACACCGAATTACCCCTGCACCCGCAATACGCCAGTTCACCACTGCCGCTGAAGTCCGCGACCTGATCGCCTCGGACACCGACCACAAATCGCCAAGTTGAATCTTTACGACTCCACAGTGGGTTCGGCAGCGCTGCCAGGACGCGCCGGGCACGGTCGCGCCGATCGCGGCAACGAGCCCGGCGTGGGCGGCGCTGGTGACGAGCTGGACGCCCGAGAGGCCGCGGGCAACCAGGTCACGGAAGAACGCCAGCCAGCCGGCACCGTCCTCGCCGGAGGTGACCTCGACGCCGAGGATTTCGCGGTAGCCCTCGGCCTTGACGCCGGTCGCGACCAGACAGTGCACGTTGACCACGCGCCCGTTCTCGCGGACCTTCAGTACCAGGGCGTCGGCGGCGACGAACGTGTACGGGCTTTGGTCGAGCGGGCGGGTGCGGAACGCCTCGACCCGGGTGTCCAGGTCGCGGGCCATCATCGACACCTGCGATTTCGACAGGCGGGTCTTACCGAGGGACTCGACGAGTTTCTCCATCCGCCGGGTCGATACGCCGAGCAGGTAGCAGGTCGCCACCACGCTGGTGAGGGCTCGTTCGGCGCGTTTGCGGCGTTCGAGCAGCCAGTCCGGAAAGTAGCTGCCCGACCGCAACTTCGGAATGGCGACATCGATCGTGCCGACTCGGGTGTCGAAATCACGGTGCCGGTATCCATTACGGGAGTTGACCCGCTGCTGGCTGCGTTCACCGTAGTCAGCACCGCACATCGCGTCTGCTTCGGCGCTCATCAGTGAGTGAACGACCGTCGACAGCATCTCACGCAGCAGGTCGGGGCCGGTTGCGGCGAGTTGCTCGGCGAACGACTTGCCGGGGTCGATAGGCTCGATCCTGGTCATCGCGTGAACTTTCCCTTCGTTGAGCTTGGCGGTTCAAGAAGGATCACGCGGTGGACCGCCCACTCTCCGGCTACGACACGCTCACACGGTCGCTACCGAGTCGCTGATGCACCACTCTGCTGGACGCAACCGCTGCCCCATCAGATAAGTCGACGGTTCATGATTACCGTGAAGCGTCACGATCTCTGGGCGTGTTTGATGCTGCCAGGTGGCAGTAAGCTGCCACGTGATCGTGGTGGGGATATCCTGCAGATCATGCGATTGGCATGACCGTTCGATTGTGCCGCGTTGGCAACCTTGGCGTGGATCGGCTTCGGTTCGGTGCCATGCCTCCGGCGTCGGCGGAGGGTCCCCCGGTGGGTATCCCCCGCGATCCAGAGATCAGTAGGGTCCAGGCCACAAGCGGAGATCGGGAATTTTCTATGCTGCCTTTTCAAATATCGGCGCATATTGCCGACCGGCTACGGATGCAGATTATTCTTCCGGCATAAGTCGACATACTGCAAACTCGACGCTAGTCCAGGTGAAATATATTCGAGAGAAAGTGAACACGTGAAATTTTTTAGTGCTGTGGGGCATTTCGCGGCAGATGTCGCACCGGTGGTTTTGCCCATCGCGGGTGGCGTGGCAGGCAGCATCGTGCCTGGGTTGGGAACTTCGGGTGGGATGATGCTAGGCAGTTTCCTGGGAGGTGCGGTAGGAACTGCTGTCGACGGCATTGTCGATGGAAATATCAACAGCATTCAGGAGGGAGTTGGCTGGGGGCTCGTAGGAGGAGCCTTGGCTGCGGGAGGTGGCCCGGTTATGGGCAAGGTTGCAAGCAGGGTGGGGTTGCCTGCTGTGGGAAGGGCTGGGGGCCTTATTCGTTCGGCGGGTAATGGGGCCGGGGGCTATGCCGCGAGCGAGCTGGTGAGCCGATTCAGCTCAAATTCCCATTCGCGAGGTCCGCTTCCGGTCATCCCAGTGGATCCGATTGAATGATTGGCGGTGGATGATGTCGACGAAGTGGCCTGACGAATTGAGGCGTTTGAATATGCCCGATCCGGATAAGGTCGATCTCTCACAGGCTGTCCAAGACTATTACCAGGGGTCGAAGGGGATCGCCGTGAGCCTGCGGCAGTATTTTCTGAGTACGGGTGAGGGATCCCCCGAGAGGCCGCCCGAGTTGAAGCCGCCAGAGCTGACCATCGAGTCGGATGACCGAAAGTTCAGTGGTATTCGAAATTACGAAGTGCTGAAAGAGAATCTCCGGATGGCAGGGATCCGTCTTCTGGAATTGTGCGGCCACGTGCCGGATCGGATCCGCAGATCCGCTGAGTATTCCAAGGATGTGAAAGTCTGGATTTCAGGTAGAATCGAGCATCACAACGAGGCTATCAGCCATTGGCCTAAGGACGGTATTAGTCTGGATGAGCAGTGCATAAAAGCGATCATCGCGACGATCAGGGAAGCGGATGCGGTAGTGGCCGACGCGGTGAAGGGTCAGCAGAAAGAAGCAGGAGAGATCGAGAAGCTGACCCTGCTCGTGAACAAGTTGAGGCACGAGGTGGAGGATCTATCAGGTCAGGTCAGGGGCCAAAACAACCGGTCGCTCGGGCGACTGGATCCAAAGGACCTGGGCCTGCGGAAAGATCTCGGTTCGCCGTTGGGTTCGGGTGCGCCGTTGGGTTCGGGTGCGCCGTTGGGTTCGGGTGCGCCGTTGGGTTCGGGTGCGCCGCTGGATTCAGTTCCGCCGCAGGATTCGGGACTGCCAGAAGAATCTGATATGGCGCAATATCCGAGCCATGTGAATCTTAGTCCGCAGGAGGCGATGGCAGGGCCGGTGGCTCCGTCGACGATGCCTGGTGGCTCGGCGACGGGCTACGGGTACGACCCGACAATGGGGATGCTGAGCGCGATGTGGCCAGCGATGTTCGGCAATATTGTGCGGCCCGACGGTCCGCGTCGCGAACCGGACACGGACCGCCGCGAGCCGGAGCACGCACCTGATGTGCCGCCACCGATTGCAGCGGTCACTGCGGCCCCCGGGGCGCCATCATGGAGCCAGGCCCCAGCCGGTGCGGTGCCGAACAAGCAACTGGCCGGTCCGGGCATCGGGTCGAATGTCGCGTCCACCCAAAATGCGTTGCCAGCGCGCATATCGGGACAAGACGGGAGTGTGGAGTACACGTTCCCGGACGGGCGGACCCAGCGGGTTTCCGCCATGGTTGCTCAGGCGTTGGATGCGGCTTTCGGCAACGCAAGTGGCACCGATGCGAAAGCCGCGTATGCCAAAACTTCGGCAAGGTGGTCGGACAAGAAGCAGATCGATCCGGTCGATTCGTACCAGCTGATGACCGGCGACGTCGCCACGTGGGACAAGGATCGTACCGCAGTGCTCGTGGTGTTCGGCTCCTACGAGGGTGGCCCGCCGGAGGTCGTCGTCAATGGTCGCCTGCAGCCGTTCGCCGCGCAAATGTCTGACAGCACAGGTGATTTCGGTCCGTTCGCCGGTTTCCGCCACCCACGCGGCATCGAATTGACCCCATCGGCGAATACGTCCGTGGGCCCTGCGTCATCGGTCGCGGGTGACCAGTCCATGGGGTCGGCTGCGGCTATTTCCGCGACGTAACGCCAGCGGCTCAGGAAGATTTCGAAGTACGCAAGGAAGTGGCGAGAGTCGCCGCTAAATCGGATCTACTCCGCCAATCGAGCAAGAGAGCAAACCAGTGACACAGCGAATTAGTGAAATGCCTGATATGGCGGAACGGGCAGCGAAAAATGTGGTCGATCGGGTGCATGCGGCAACACCGGTCGGACCCGGTTCCCGTGTGCGGGAGGACGAGCGGTCCGCGGGATACACGGGTGAACTGCAAGATATCGAGCGCCAGACCTCGGCCCTGCCACGGACGGGCGCGGTCGAGACCGACATGGGATCTTCCACGGGACCGGGTTCAGCCCTGCTGCTGGGGGCGATGTTGCCGATGATCGCACAGCAAGCCGAGATGCGGCGCCTCGCCGATCAGGATCTGAACAAACGGAGGGCGGCGCTCGACCGACCTGATTTGGACCACTACCAGGGCAGCGTCGCGGCAGCCACGACGGCGCCGGTGTCAGGAGTGATGACGCCGGTTTCAGCCACCGCGGCTTCGGCTCCGCGGTAGAGATGGGACTGCAGAGCAATCCAGGGTGGCCCACGACCTCGGCCTCGGGGCCGGGCTCCGTCCTCCCCGGGGTTCCCAACTGGCGGGCTTCGGCCGTGGCCGAGGCGGTCCATCAGGCGGGCGGCCGGATCAGGCCGCAGTTGTGGCATGTCGGAATGGATCGCACCGTCGGCCATCCGCCGGCCCTTGACGTTTCGAGGATCGGCCGCTCCGGCATCGCCCTCGAGGGCACGAACTCGGGCCGAGAGATAACCCACGCGGATATCGAACACGTCCCCGAACCGGCGATCCAGATCGGCCCGTGCCCCGTACCTTCTTCGACGACGGAGGTGGTTGGCGGAGCAGGCTCGACGAGCTGGGCGGGTCGATGAGGACGGCTGGGTGGGCGCAGACTTGGACCCAGTAGAGATCGACGTGGAGCAATGTCCGCTGACGGCGTTGAGCGTCGATAACCGGGCCTTCGAAGGCCTCCTGCCGGGGCAGGTCCCGGCGCTGATCCCGCCCGTCCAAGGAGCACACCCAGCTGGTCGTTCTGGCTGACGCCAGGACCTTTGCCGAGCCGGGCCGGCCACTGACCGTTGTCGACCTGTTCGATATTCCCGGCCAGCCCGCGGTCCTTCCCTGCCGCATGGTCGGATCGATGGTGTGCAGCCTGGAGATCAGCAACATGGACTTCTACGAGTTCGTTGCGGTGGTGGACACGGAGCCGTGGTGGGAGGGCTCCTGAAAGAGCGCGATACCGTCTTTATACGGTGAACGGCGTCAGAGCCTACGAACGCGACTGAGGCCGACGAACTTCTGCGCGCGCAGGAAAGCAGCCTTGGTCGGATCGCTGAGAAGGCCGGCCTCCCGGACACATCTCTACTTATCCCTGAACGATCGGGACTCAGTCTGGATGCCCAGTTCCTCCCTGGCCGCTCGAGGCCTTCCCATAGGCAGGCACCGGACTGCTGGTCCGACCGTTCGGGTTTGGTGTCGGCGACCCCCTTGTGCGTCCTTGGTCTTTGAGGCCTCGTGTCAGGCCGCGGGCGACGGGACCAGATCAGGTGAGGCACTGCCGCCGCGATCTCTTCACACCTCTTGGGACTCGATCCCTCGGTGCAGACCGAGACGAAGGCGACAGTTCATGCGGCCGGATTCGGTGGACACGGTGTGTCGTCCGGATCCGGCCGTTGCCTGCGACTGGGATTAGGCTGAACTGACCCAGCTTCTGGCCGATGCCGGCGACACCGCCGAAGACCCGATCCCGGTCGCGATCGAAACCCCGCGCGGGCTCATGGTCGCGGCCCTGCGCGCCTGCGGGCGACCGGTGTTCGCGATCAACCCGATGGCTGTGGCCCGCTATCGCGAACGCCACTCGGTGGCTCGCGCCAAGTCCGACCACGCCGACGCGATGACCCTGGCCAACATCCTGCGCGTCGATGCCCACCTGCACCGAAGACTTCCTGCCGACAGCGAACTGGCCCAAGCCATCGCGGTCCTGGCCCGCGCTCAGCAGGACGCGGTGTGGCGACGCACCAAGGCAGGCAACGAACTGCGGTCCCTGCTGCGTGAGTACTACCCGGCATTCCTGGACACCTTCGCCGCCCGCTCGGCCACCAACCTCGCCAAGCCCGAGGCCCGGGCCGTTCTGGCCATCGCGCCGACACCCGCAGCCGCGGGGAAGCTGACCAAGACGCGGGTGGCCGCAGCACTGCGCCGCGCCGGCCGCAAACGCGGCATCGATCAGCTCGCCAGCGAAATCGTCGAAGGCACCCGGTCGGCGCAACTACGCCAGCCCGGACCGGTCGAGCAGGCGATGGGCCGCCAAGCACTCGCGCTGCTGGCGATGCTGGATGCCGCCTGCGAGGGCGCCGACGAGCTGGAACAAGCCGCGGCCGAACAATTCCGCAGCCACCCCGACTACGCCGTCATCACTAGCTTCCCGGGCCTGGCCGACCTCACCGGCGCCCGCATGCTCGCCGAGCTCGGCGATGACCGCCGACGGTTCGCCGACGCCCGGGCGTTGAAGGCCTATGCCGGATCCGCACCCGTCACCCGGGCCTCCGGCAAATCCATCTCCATCACCCACCGCCGGATCAAGAACGACCGCCTGGCCGCCGTCGGCTGGATCTGGGGCACCACCATGGTCGTCCTGCCCGGCCCCGCCCAACAGCACTATCGACACCGCCGCGATCACGGCGACCGTCACGCACCAGCAGTCCGCCACCTGTTCAACAAGATGCTCGGCCAGCTCTACCACTGCCTGCACACCCACCAGACCTATGACCCCACCAAAGCCTTCGGAGAACTGGCTAAGCAGGTGAATCCTGGCGCCGGTGAGATCGAGCGCCACATGACGGCTCCAACGCTGAATCCTGCAAGCAAGTTCTGACTCACGCGGAAGTGCACGGACGGGCCTCGCTGACCTGGCCAGGGCATGGAAACCGGGTTGCTAGGCTTCCGGCATGAACACAGCGCCGTCCGACAACTCTCCCGGTCGACAGGAGAAGCGGCGATTGTGGTCTCAACTGGCCTGGTACTTGTTGCTCGCCTGCACGGTTGTGTCTTGCCTGGGGGCACTCGTCGGGGCAAGCGCCCCGGACGCCGATTCGATGCTGTTGTGGTTCTTCTCGATCAGCGCGTCGTTCGGGTTGATCTGTGTAATTGTCGGCTACCTGACCCGAGTAGTCGTCACCCGGCGGCTTCGGGTACCGGAGCTCGGTCCCCTGCTTGCGCCCGCGCTGGTGGTGGCATTCACGGTGGCGGCGTGGAGCGCGGACCTACCGATCACGGTGCGCTGGCAGTTCTCGTCGCACAGCCTCGATGACGCCGCACAGCAGGTGCGCGACGGTGTCGATCCGCACACGTTCGAAGGCCGTCGGCTCGGGCTCTACCGCATCGACAGTGCCGACCGCTACGCCTGGGGCATCTACTTCAGAACCAGCCCCATGACGGGCAACTGCTCAAGCGGGGGCGCAGGGTTCGCCCAGCTCACCGGCGACTCTCGCACATCTGTGACTCGCAGCGGTAGACGGCGGTGTTCTCGCACCGTCAGGTGGCGCCGATGACGAGGGTGCTGCGGGCGGTTTCGACGACGTCGGCGGTGATGGTGTGGAGTTCGTTGATCTTCATGATGCGGTGGATTTGGGCGAAGAGGCGTTGCAGGAGGCGGAAGTTGCCGCTGGTGATGCGGGCGACGGCGGCGACGGCTTGGGCGTCGGTGAAGTCGTCGGGGTCCAGGTGCAGGCCGAGTTTGTGCCAGTGTCGGGTTAGGACGAAGGTGAGTTCTTCGCCGGTCAGGGGCCGGTAGTGGTGGGCGAAGCCGACGCGGCTGTAGAGCTGCGGGTAGCGGGAGAAGGTTTTCTCGATGCCGGGCATACCGATGAGCAGCAGCCCGTGGTCGCCGCGGTCGTACTGGTCACGGAGGTGTTCGATGGCGGTGGCGGACAGGCGTTCGGATTCGTCGATGACGACCAGTTCGACGTAGTCGACGGTCTGGTGTTCGCGCCGGGTGGGGCAGACGTGCTGGTCGATGCAGATGTTGACCCGGTTGTGCAGCAGCTTGAGCTCGTCGCGGAGTTGCCGCAGCGGCGCGGCCACGGTGGGGGTGTAGAACACGGTGCGCGAACGCGACAATGCGGCGTAGACGTCTTTGTCGGATTCTTCGCGTGGGCCCCAGGTGCTCAGCAGGTGGTCGGCCTTGTCCCATCGCGCGTAGCGGGATGCCGACAGTGTCTTCCCGATTCCCGCTGCGCCGTAGCAGATGCCGATGGTTCGGTCGCGTTTGACGGTGTCGGCGAACTCGATGAACCGGCGGTGTTCCTTGGTGGCGATGAACGGCCAGTTCCGCGGCGTCGGCATGATCACTCCTCGGAGTAGGCGCGCAGCTGCGGTCCGGGCGGCGGTGACACGGGTTCCGGTCGCGCCGGCGGGGGTGGTGCGGGGAGGTAGTCGGTGACGACGGTGATGCGTTCGTTGATCTGCTCGCGGATCCGGCGGCGGTAGGCGCGGCGGGCGGCTTGGATGTCTTTGAGGCCGATGGTGTCACCGCTGTGGTTCGGGTCGATTGCCATGCATAGGAACCGATTGCGGTGGAAGACGCGGATGGCGGTGATGTCGCGTGGGTCGTAGCGGATGGTGACGGTTTCGCGGACGTAGGCGGCCAGGGTGGGGTGTAGGTAGCGCAGGCCTTGGAAGTGGATGCCGTCGCGGTGCACGATGCGCGGGGTGGCGGCGGTGACCAGCAGCAGGTCGAGCTGTTCGAGGGTGTCGGGCATGCGTGGCAGCCAGCCGTCAGCGACCCACGCCGCGTGTGGTGAGACGCCGATTTCGGAGTGGGTGCGCTGGTGGTAGGTGGCGGTGACGAACCGGCTGATCGCCTCGTCGAGCTGGCGCAGCGACAGCGCCGGTGCAGTGACCGGCTTGCCACCGACGATGTGGCCGGGCAGCTCGGTGAGTAGTTCGGTGTTGATACTGCCGAAGAAGCGCTCGATTTTGCCGCGGCCTTGGGGTCGCGCGACGGTGGAGTGCACGATCTGAACCTTCAGATCGGCGGCGACCTGGGCGAGGTGATGGCTGGTGAAGTCGCTGCCGTGATCGACGTAGAGGATCTCGGGGATCCCGCACATCGGCCAGCCCGGGTCGGGTTTGGTCCAGATCGCCTGCCGCAGCGCCAGCGAGGTGTTCAGCGCCGACGGCGCGCCCAGATTGACGGTGTAGCCGGGCACCGCGCGGGAGCAGTCGTCGAGCACCACGGTCAGCCAGGGCCGCCGGTTGCGGCCGGCCTCGACCACGAGGATGTCGAGCTGGGTGTGGTCGGCCTGCCACATCTGGTTCGGGTGCTCGGCGCGACGGCGGTACACCAGCTCGTAGGTGTCACGGAAGGCCGTGGCGCCGTCGTGGGCGAGGGTGAGCATGGCCGGGTCGAGGTCGGTGACGATCGCACGAACAGTGCTGTAGGACACCGGCGCCCATCCCTGCTCGGCGGCGACGCGAGCGGCGCGGCGGGTGATCGCCGCCAGCGACGGACGCGGGCGGCGCAACGCCATTGCTTCGATCAGCCGCACCAGCTCCGGGTGCGTCCGTCGGCCGGAGCGCCGGCGGCGGGTCGGAGCGAGTCCGGCCAGTCCCGCGCTGCGGTAACGGTGCAGCCATCGTTGCGCGGTCCGCAGCGGCGTGCCCGACGCAGCCGCGGCGCGGGTGAGGGGGACGTCGTCTTCCAGATACGGCCGTAGCACCTCGAGCCGAGTCATCGCCTGCCGCCGGTCGGCCTCGCTCAATTCGGTCAGTCCGCCGCCTGTCATGGCTCACCCCGATTCCGCGCTGCCCGCTGGTCACATTGTCGCGCCCGCCGGAGACAGGTGGCGGTAGATCGTGGGGCGGGTGACACCGAATTCGGCGGCGATCTGCGCGACGGTGTAGCGGCGCTTGCCGGTCTCGTCGAGCTCGTCGTACATCGCCCGGGCCAGCTGCACCTGCCGGTGGCCGAGTTTCGGCTTCTGGCCGCCGGTGCGGCCGCGGGCGCGCGCGGCGGCCAGGCCGTCGCGGGTGCGTTCGGACATCAAGGCGTGCTCGAATTCGGCGATGGCGCCCAGGATCTGGAAGAACATGCGCCCGACCGCGGTGGAGCTGTCGATGCCCTGGTCCAGAACCACCAGGTCCACGCCGCGGTCCTGCAGCGTCTTCGACAGCTCGATCAGGTGCTCGAGAGAGCGGCCGAGCCGGTCGAGTTTGGTGACCACCAGTTGATCGCCTTCCCGGTTGGCCACCAGCAGCGCCTTGTCGAGTTCCGGACGGGAGGCGAGCTTGCCCGACACCTTGTCGAGGAAGACCTGCTCGCACCCGGCCGCGGTGAGCGCGTCGTGCTGGGCCTCGGGATGCTGATCGCGGGTGGAGACCCGCCCGTAGCCGATTCTCATGCACGGACGGTATCGGTAACCCCCGACAGGTTGACGTTGCCGCGTACACGGGATGCTTTACACATTCGGCCTGCGGAAACGCATTGCCTCGCAGAGTGTCTCGCGAACGTTCGTATACGGACACTTCGGTCTCATCAAAAAGACACCACCCCAGATCGGCGAATCAACTAACCCACCGGATCCACACCCGACCCACTGCAAACTCGGCCCCGGCGAACCGACGAACGCGACGTGCACCCGGACACCGGCCTGCCCCGCCTGTTCTATGCCCGGGTGCTCACCGAAGCAGCGGTGCGATCGTGTCGACCCGGTTGGTCCAAACGAGACCGGTGAATCCGGCGGGGATCCGGTCGAGGGCTTCGGGAGTGTCGAAGCCCTCGGAGAAGCCGCCGGAGCCGGCGACCAGCACGATCCGGGCATCCGCGTCGGCCATGCGCTCGGCGAACCGTTCCGGCCAGCCCCATAGCCAGCGCGCATAGCCTTCGGGAATGTGCAGCTGGGTGTGGTGGCAGGCGTCGGGGACCGCGCCGGTCCAGCCCAGCGCCTCGTACCGGCCCAAGCAGTCGACCATGATCTGCTTGGACATGACGCGCATGCCTGGCAGGCGCTCGTGGACGGCCGCGACCGGCTCGTCGCCGCCGTAGACGGTGAGCCGGTCCGGTTGCTCGGCGGCCAGTCGGTCGGCCAGGGCCGCGCCCTCAGCGGGGTCGTTGCTCTTGATGTCGATCAGCAGCGACTGGGTGGGGAAGGCGGCGAGGACCTCGTCGAGTGTGGGCATGAGACCGATGCCCCTCCCGCGGAACGGGTGGGTTTTGCCGCCGTCAGCGGTATAGCCGTACCCGATATCGAGTTTCCGCAGCTCATCCATGGTGTGGTCGCGGGTGGTGCCGGTGCCGTCGGTGCGGCAGTCGAGCGTCCAGTCGTGGAAGACCGCGAACTTGCCGTCGGCGGTCCAGTGGACGTCGAACTCGACCTGATCCGCGCCCGTGTCGAAGGCGGCCCGGATTCCGGCGATGGTGTTCTCCAGATAGTCGTGCACCGGGGGGTTGATACGCGAGGCGGTGCAGGTGTCGGCATCGACGCCATCCATAGCGAAGGTCTGCGCCATTCCACGATGCGCGAGCACCAGCGGCCGGCCCCCGGGCTCGGCCGCGAGCACCGTTGTGTTGTTGGCGAACAGGAAGCCGGCCAGCAGCGCGATCACCGTGACGGGCATCCAGTAGCGCTTCTTCTTCCAGCGCGGACGGCGGCCGAGGATCGGAGCATTTTCTGACGCGGACATGCCGAGTATCCTCACATGCCCCGGCGCAACCTGCGGAATCGGTTCGGACGGTGACGTTTTGCACATACCGCATCAGCAAACACACACGACCGACCGCAGGCAGTAATTGGCCGACCTGGCGGTGTGTGCCTCTCCGAACCCTGAGGTAGTTACCTGCGCGGGTTCACCCAACTGGTGCGCTGTGGTGAGCACCTGCGCGGCCAGGCTGACCACAGACCCCCGGGTGTCAATAGCGACCCGAGCCGACCGCAACACCCTCGTCATCGGCGCCACCTGACAGCGCGAAAACACCGCCACCTTCCACCGCGAGTCACACGCACATCTGACGCATACCATCCCCTGAATGGTGACTGGTATTGGTTCTGCATCGACAGTGCTGACGTCGGAGTGACAGTGCCAGACCACCCCATCGGGAGACAGCGCTAGCCAACCAATCACCACGCCATCAGTACCGAATCAGTCTCCGAAGCTTGACAGTTAAGAAAATCGGAGGTCTGCACCTCCCGACCACGGGAATCCTCGGGTCGCCTGCTTTCGACCGAGAGGTTCGCCCCCGACTGTCGGTAGCAATTTCGGATATGTTGCGACGATC
This sequence comes from Nocardia sichangensis, assembly GCF_047200615.1. Lineage (NCBI taxonomy): Bacteria > Bacillati > Actinomycetota > Actinomycetes > Mycobacteriales > Nocardiaceae > Nocardia > Nocardia sichangensis. The sequence goes on along the minus strand of NZ_JBJZOK010000055.1, from coordinate 12,354 downwards.
GCGCGAAGCAGGCCAGGAAATGGCCCGTAGACAGAACTTCGCACCTCGTTGCAGTCGAGATCGGTTGCGTCCGGATTCTATCGGAGTAGACATCCGCCCATGCTCCAATGCCCGCCGCGAGACCAGATTGCTGTACGAAAGTCGGCGATGAGCCAGCGTCAACGGGGGTTACGCCAGAAGCGGGGTCGATCGGGGTTGGTCGGCTGGATGCAGCGGGATTGAACGTGCTCGTAGACCATTGTGGTGTGCACGTCGGCGACCTCGCGCCGCTCGGTGAGCCGGTCTATGACGAAGGCGTAGACGCTGTCCACGTCCGGGACAGCCACATGGATCAGGAAGTCGTAGGCACCCGAGGTTACGAAGAGACCGACCACCTCGGGCAACCGTGCAGCCCATTCCCGGAAGCCTTCGATGACTGGACGGGCTGGAGGTCGAATTCGGACGGAGATAAGGGCTTGGACTGGTCGGCCGACAGCGTCGAGTTGCAGGACAGCGTGGAAGCCGACGATCACACCGCGTTCGCGGAGCAGCTTCACTCGCTCCAGAGTGGTCGAGGGTGACACTCCCGTCTTGGCAGCCAGTTCACGGTTGGTCTGCCGCGCATCGTTCTGCAGTTCTCGCAGTATGGCCCGGTTCAGCGCATCAAATTCCACAAAAGCTATCCTAGGCGTGATTAAGTTTGGCGATTGGCCATAGCAGCCGGATGTGTGCTTACCCTCGTGCGTTATGAGTGTGAAGAAGTCCACCCCGGTCCGCGGCGCGTGTCTGGTGCTGGTGGCGGCAGTGCTGTGGGGCACCGTCGGCCCTGCTCAGGTCCTAGCGTCGAGTCCTGTAACGCCAGTGGCCCTCGGCTGTTGGCGGCTACTGGTGGGTGGCCTGGTCCTCGGCATATTCACCGTTCGCCCACGCAGGACGTTGGGTTCCGCCCGGGTGGCCGTGCGCCCACTACTGATTTGCGCATTCTCGACGGGCATTTATCAGGCGGCGTTCCTGACCTCGGTGACGCGAACCGGCGCGGCGCTCGCCACCGTCATCGCTCTGGGCGCAGCTCCGGCCTCGACCGGAGCATGTGCTCGCTGGGTCACCGGGGAACGGATAGATCCACCGTGGCTCGCCGGTACCGTGGCGGCAGTTGCTGGTTGTGCTCTGCTGCTGGACCCGGGTGGGGCACATGTTGATTTCGTCGGCCTACTCCTCGCGGTCGCGGCGGGTAGCTGCTACGGCATATACACCGTCTTCGCCAAGCGACTCGCGGCTGCTCACAAACCAGCCGACCTGCCCATGCTCTCTGCGGTCATCCTGCTTGTCGGCTGTCTTCCGATGCTGCCCTGGTTGATCGCGGACGGCTTGCCAGCGCACGATGCCCCGGCAATCGCTTTGATTGCTTGGCTCGGGGTGGCGGCTACCGCTGCCGCATATTGGCTTTTCACCGCAGGTCTCGCGCTGGTAAAAGCCACAACAGCCGCAACGCTCAGCCTCGCCGAGCCGATGGGCGCAGCTCTTATCGGTGTGCTGCTTCTCCATGAGAACATCTCGGGTTCTGCGTGGGCCGGCTGTGTGCTGATCTTTGGTGCAATGCTCACGATGAGCCTGCTGCCAACAACCCGTCGTTCCCTCGCACGGGGGAGGGACCTTTCGAAATCGCCATAGCGCCTTCATGCAGCGCTCCACGGGCACCGAGGCCATCCGATGGTAAGAGGGCATGGCGGGACTGTCACTGCTGTTCGGCGGGTAGTTCTGCTCTGGGCGAGTCGACGGTGTATTAGGGCTCGGTAGGCGAATGGCACCATCAGGTGCGGTGCCTAATACGGGCTGGAGCCGTGACATCGGAGTTGACAGCCTACCGTTGAGGTAGGGAGCATGGTGCGTATCTCACGTTCAATCCACTTGAGGGGGCCCACTGCGGCGATGTGGATAATCGCCGCTCGAGCTATCTCCCCGCGTTCCCGGTGAGCCTTGGCAATCGCGGCGATACCGATGATCAGTTCGCCGACCAGATAAGATTCGATGGGCGGATCGCAAATCTCACCGCATAGCTGAGCCAGAACGAACGCCGTCCGTTCCAGATCGGGCGCGGGCGATCGAAGAAGGGGCGGGCACGCGTGGCTTCCGGCCGCAAGTGCCGAGATACCGACTTCGTGCGCGGCGACTGCAAGCGGCCCCCTAGCGGTTCGGTTCGCCATGACCAGATTGCCAGAACCCCTGCGACGCGGTTCGCGGCCCATCCCCATGCCGCGCGGTCGTTGCTGGAAACCCGTGCCAGTGTCTGATTGAAACTACGGGCATCAGCGAGCGCTGTGGTCCACCACGTACTGTCGGCCAACAATACCGTTTCCCTGGCCGAGGGCGAGACCGAACCTGGGTACTTCCATTCGGTCTGCGCGTCGGCCGTCGTGTTTGCGTCGGGTTCCCATCCTTCTCGCAGGTCGAGCAGGCCTGAGCCGAAGCCGAGTTCAAGATCGGTGATTGCGGGACCAAGGCGTGCGCTGTCCGCATCCCGCCGTTTGGCGATGTAGCCCAAAACCTGACCATCGGCAACATCGACTCGCGGCTGCAGGATGGTCCCGGTCGCCCGCATCCGGTGTATCCATTCAACCTCTGAGAGGCTGACCGCCGCTGTGGCGCGGATTGTGCGTCGCAGAATCCGATGCTCTGAGCTATCACGATCTTCCAGCCGCTCGAATCCGCCAGCATCGCTGCCCGAAACTGGTGCCCGACCCAGACAGCCCCGGCGGGGCGCCGACCGATGGATGCAGACGTCGCAACCGATCAACGCGACACGATTCACTCTTGCATCAACCCCTCGCCACTCAACCCGACAACTCCGTAGATCCAACGGTCCGGTCACTCCCACCCACGCCACTGCGGGCCGAACATGCAATGTCGAAGGAGCCAGCCTTAATTTCGGCAACCCTACGTCGAGCGCGACCATCCCATGGGATCATCCTTACAGGCGGCCCATGTCGGCCACCAGCACGTGGCAGCTTCCTGTGGACTTCGCCAAATTAGAGCAGGACGACCGGAGTGCTGCATTGGGGGCCCTGGTGCTCGAACGCCGCCGCGGCCGCCGGTCTTGTGGCGTGCGAGTAGTTTTGCGCACCTTTGATGCAATTGGCCTTTGGCATATTTCTGTCGTACGACTTTGGCAGCAAGCTGCCAATCCGTCGCGGTGAGGCGCATGCACCGATATGCTGAAAAAGCTTTTGCTCACATTTATGGTAGCTCACGCGCAGGCCAGTGGAATGTCAGCGAAAGTATTCAGGTGTACGACTAGGTCCGGGCGATGGTTGCCAGTCAGGTCCGGCGAGATAAGTAGGGATTTTGTGGCAATCACCGATATCAAGGCATTCGCTCACCTCGCCGAAGCCGACGTCGATGCTTTTGCGGGCGAGCTGGATCAGATCCGGCGAGATATAGAACAGTCACTGGGGCAGAGAGATGCGGACTATATTCGCCGCGCTATCAAGATCCACCGTGGTCTCGAAGTGGCTGCGCGTCTGTTGTTGTTCGCCGGGCGATACCGGGCCCCGCGACTGGCCGGGACCTTGATGCTAGCGGCCGCTAAGTCCATCGAGATGATGGAACTCGGCCACAACATCAGCCACGGTCAGTGGGATTGGATGAACGATCCGGAAATCCATTCCACGAGCTGGGAGTGGGATTTCCTCGGTCCATCCGCACACTGGAAGCGTTCGCACAACTACGTGCACCACACCTACACCAACGTCTACGGGATGGATGAGGATCTAGGCTTTGCCGTCCTGCGGATGACCCGCGACGAGCCCTGGCGTCCGATCCACCTGCTGCAGCCAGTAACCAATCTGCTCATCGCCGCATCGTTCGAATGGGGCATCGCCGTACACGACCTGGCGCTGGAGCGACGGCACCTAGGCATACCTCGTAGCCGACTGCTTTCGAAACCGAACATCGAGTTCGCGCGAAAGATGGTCCGCCAGCTCGGCAAGGACTTCCTGTTGTTTCCCGCGCTGAGCGGGCAAGGGTTCGGACGCACGCTCGCTGCGAACGCTTCGGCGCTGTTGCTGCGCAACCTGTGGGCCTACGTGGTGATCATGTGCGGACACTTCCCCGACGGAGCCGAGAAATTCACCACCAAGCAGCTCGAGGGTCAGACCCGCGGCGAGTGGTATCTGCGGCAGCTGCTGGGAACCGCGAACTTCACCGCTGGCCCGGTTCTGGCGTTCATGAGCGGCAACCTCTGCTACCAAATCGAGCACCACCTATTTCCGAACCTGCCCAGTAATCGCTACCCCGAGGTCGCCGAACGGGTCCGCGCACTGTGCGACAAGTACGACCTGCCCTACACCACCGGCCCACTGCCCGAACAGTTCTGGCTGGCTTTCCGTACCATTTGGAAGCTCGCGTTGCCGGACGGGTTCCTGCGACGCACTTCGGACGATGCCGCGGAGACCAGCTCTGAACAGAAATTCTTCGGGATCTCACTTAACCCGGAGGGCCCTTCTACCTGGCGGACGACCGACCCGATCACTGGCGCACGGCGAGGGCTGCGTACTGCTCTGGCCGTAGCGAATTCGTTGATGGCGAAAAAATCTCGTGATTCGGATTCATCGCCGATGTGGTGGGCCACATCATCACCATGATGGTGGATATGGTGATTGATCTCATGCAATCAGGAAAGATTTGAGCAAACGCCGGGGGGTGTTTCGTGGGTGTGAGCGGCTACGCTATCGCGGCTGCAGCGTTCTCGACGGCATAGCCGCCGCTATTGGGTTATCAATCACCGGCTATGAGATGCTGGTGCCTCAATGCGAATGTCATGACGGAATTCGCTTCATCAACTGTTGACTTATCTATTCGCAGCGGTTCGTGGTCGGGGTTCGCTACCCCGTAACCTCCCGCAGGTGGCGGGGCGGGTGACTCGTCAACTGTTTGTCGCCGGTATGGCTGACCTGCTCGCGATATGTCTGCCGCCTGGTCACCGTTGACGCTCTGACTCGACAGAGGTGTGACGACGACACGCTGCGAATGGTTCTGGAGGTCGACTTGTCGGCCGTGGATCAGCCCCACCCGACGAGGCGAGGAACCGCAACCTGATGATGCTGATCGGCGTCGATCCACACAAGTCCACCCACACCGCGATCGCGCTGGATCCGGCAACGAACTCCGATCAGGGATCGATCCGCATAGATGTCAGCCTCGCTGGCCACCGTACGAGTGCGGCAGCTCTCCCGCGGTGGTCGCCGCAAGAACGACCGCATCGATGCCGCCGCAGCTGCCAGCGTCGCGGCAACGCACGGGGATGCCCGACCTGTGCACCTGGAAACTACACCGACTCCCTCGCGTTGTTGGATGAGCGACAGAGACACTGTCAGGGAACAGGACTCGGGTCGGTCAACCAACTTCACGCACTGTTGCGCGAACTCCTGCCTGCTGGGGCGCCCACGGATTTGACCGCAGCCAAGGCCACCAGGCGTTCTGCGTGGTCTGCGTCCGATCAGCGGCACCGACCGAGTCAGGAAGTCGTTGGCCAAGGACCTGGTCGTCGACATCAAGCGCTGCGACACCCAGCCGGCCGACAATGCCACAGTGAGAGGGGACCTCCTCGATCAGCAGGGCACCAGGCTCCGCGAAATCCCTGGCGTCGGCCGGCATTCGCCGCTCGCATCATCGGACGCACCGGACGAGTGGAAAGGTTCCCGACCGCGGCCGCCTTCGCGGAACCGTCGCCGGGCATCCCGGGCATCAACGGGTGGTCGAGCGTGCATTCTGGGGAAAGATCGCCCAAGGTGATCTGCCGACGGAATGCGCTGTTGGGGTCGGCGTCTCACCGGTCGCCGGGACGAGTGGTTTCGTGATGCTGGCGGGATGTCGCCGTATTCGTGGGGCCCTACGTCGGGCCGGTTCCTGTCGTTCGCCGAGCGGGAGGGATCGCGTTGTTGCGGGCGCGGGGCGACGGTGCCCGGCAGATCGCCGCGGTGCTGGGGTATAGCCCGTCAACGATCTCACGCGAACTGAGGTGCAATGCAGCGACTCGGAGCGGGAAGCTCGATTACCGCGCCTCGGTCGCCCAGTGGAAAGCCGAGTTGCTCGCCCGGCGCCCGAAGGTCGCCAAGCTGGTGATCAATCCCCGCCTGCGCGAGTATGTTCAGGAGCGCCTGGCGGAGCAGATCACACGGCCGGACGGGCCGCGGTGGCCGGCCCCGACGTCGGCGCGTGGACCGGACGGAACAAGCCACACCGGGCTGATCGCCACTGGGCCCAGGCATGGAGCCCGCGGCAGATCTCCAAACGATTGGAGATCGATTTCCCCGATGACCGGTCGATACGGATCAGCCATGAAGCGATCTACCAGGCGCTATATATTGAAGGGAACCCTTGCGCGTGAGTTGGTCTTGTGTCTGCGCACCGGGCGGTCGCTGCGGGATGCCCCGAGCGCGATTTAAACGTGCGGCCTGGGTGCACGTGACCGCACGCAGCCTGCTGCGCGAACGCCGGCCGAAGTCGAGGACCGGCGGTTCCCGGCCGGGAAGGCGATCTCATCATCGGTACCGCCCGTTCAGGTCCGTTCAGCGATCGGCACCATCATCGAGCGGGTCGACGCGATTCACGATCCTGATCCGACTGCCGCGCGAGCAGGGACGGGGGCACCGCGGCGCCGGTGAAGAATGGTCCCGCGTTGAGCGGCTACGGAGCCGAATCGCTGACCAAGGCACTGACCGCGGCGATGAAACCAACCCCTGCTCCGCTGGTGAGATCGCTGACGTGGGACCGCGGCATGGAGATATCGGGGCACGCTGACTTCGCCCGCAAGACGGGGATCCCGGTGTTCTTCGCCGATCCTCATAGTCCGTGGCAGCGAGGCACGGACCAGGCCACGAATAATCTTCTCCGACAATATTTCCGAAGGACACCAACCTTTCCCGGAGGAGCGCTGCCGAGCTGGACGTAGTGGCCCACGCACTCAACAACCGTCCCGGGAAGTCCTCGGATGGGCCGAAGCGATGGCCGAGCAGCTACGACCGCTGTAACAACGTGTTGTGTCGGCCACTTGAATCCGCGTATGGCCCAGTCGGAGTGCTCGACGTCGAAGAGGGCCGCTCGGGTGGAGCAGGCCTGTTGCTGTTCGAATGCCCGACGGAGGTTTGCGTGTTCTGCGTTCATTGTTCCGGACGGTCTGCTGGCTGGCCTCTTTTGTACACCGCCCAATGGTCCTCGGCAGTGTCCGACGTACCAGGCGGGACGTGGACACCAACGTCGACGAAAGGTGTCTCAAGAGGGGGGCTGCCGCCGACTAGGGTTACGTTCTCCCTGGCGGCGTACACATTGGAATTTATCCCTAATTTGTGCAGTTCTTCCGCATTCTCCCTAGCAGCCGTGCCACTGGCTGAACGGCACCCCAGGTTGATATTCAGGTTGTTTGGTTCGTTGCGGATTGCTTGCCGGAAGTGATCATTTGCGGCCTGGACCCTGGCGAAGTTCGCTCCATTGACCTGAACTTCCTGCATCGTTCGCCCCGAGTCGACTTTGATAAAGTATCCGTCTCCATCGGAGTGGACATCGGTTAGGATGATGCCTTTGGTCTTTGCCTCATCAGCCCATAGCGCTGACAGCGATTGACTCCAACCGAACCGTCGTTTCATGCCGCTAATCGGATCAAGTCGACTGCTTACGGTATACCTGCTCTTCAGTCTATCAAGGCCGGTGCGGCTCCATCTCGGAGGGCCGAGAGGGTCCAAGGGTTGCGACGGGAACATCGCTCCGAAGATTTCCCGGCGTGGACCGTAAATAGGAAGACTGTAGATACTGTCGGCAGTGAAGAATTGATGATCGAATTCGTGTGCATGACCGAAGAACACAGGAGTATGGGGAGAGCGCTGCACTATGGCTTTCAAGCGCTCTAATTCCGGAATCATGCGTGCTACGTGCCTACCGGCCTCGTGGTCGACCCTCGCAATGCGTTGCGCATGTGCTTTCACCTCCTCGATCATGTTATCGAGGGCGCGGTGCGTGACCATGCCCTCTCTTTGGATTGTCGTAGCCAGACGGGTGGCGGCGACGAAAAATGTGCCGGGTACTGATACTAGGGCTATGGTTACAGGAGCCTACCCGCAGTACCTCCTGGGATAGACCAAGATATACCCACGGGTGGGAACGGGCGGTATCGGACGCAGCTACCGCTGATCTTGCTGTGTGAGCGCATCGGTGCGAAGTCGCATCGCTGCGGGGCCGGCTGGGTTGAGCATGATATCCACGCCCGGCGGCACAATGTTTGGCAGCAATGCGCCCGGTACTAGGGCCCAGCGTTCCACGTCGAGGCCGTACTTGTGGACCGCGGCGGTGACGACGACGACACAGGCCACACCATCCGGATCGCGTCCGATCAGGGGTTGATCGTCGTCGTCGCAGCCGATCTCAACCAACGCACCATGGATGGCGGGCACGATCTCACCTGCGGCATCAGCGCCAGCGGCGACTAGTCGCAGCACTGCGTCGACAGGGTCGGACGGCGAGCCGTCGGCGGGCATGTAGCTAGGATTCGGCTCGAACAAGCCAGGGCTACCATCCTCGTTCAGTACCCATCCACCAACAATCGCTTCAGGCGGTGTTGGTTCCGAAGAGTCCGCCGGCTGTAGGCGCGGATCGGTCAACGCAATCCAACCCGCACTCTCACCAGCATCTGGACTCGTCTCACCCATGGGATCCTCCTAAAGAACTCGTCGTCGACAATCATGCCGGTAACCCACCTCGGAGGGTGGAGCATTCACGCGAGGCCGAGTGCACGGCCAGCGGTGATGCCTACTATGTGCGCACTGCGTTAGACCGCGTCTCGTGTGGCAGTTTCGCCTTGGTCAGCTTCTTGTAGTTGGTGAGCGGAGCAGCCAGTGTCAGGAAGGCGCGGAAGTGTGGCTTGCCTTGCGTTCATATCGGCTGTTGAGCCGGTGGTAGCCAGTCGGCCAGGAGATCGTCCCCTGGATCACCTACCGGTGACGGCCCAGCCGCTGCGAGGACTCGACACCCTTGCGCGCGATGCGGACGGCGATCCCGGTCACGGACCCAACGCCGCAGCTCAGCGGTGTCGTAAGCCTTGTCTCCATGCAGTTTCGCCGGCTTGCACCGGCGCGGTCCTCGCCGCGAACGCACCGCCGGGATAGCGCCTACCAGCGGCTTCAACGCCTCCCCATCGTTGGTGTCGGCCAAATGCTCCCCGCTCTATCGGACAACATGTGCAGCTTCAAGCCGGGCTCTCCGCAGTCGACCGGGCTCGGACCAGTCATATCGCCCTTTTTCGCCCGCACCGACGCCGCGTCGATCACAGCTCGCAGCTCGCGCCAGTCGATCAAGCCTTTCGTTGCCTAGCTCATCGAGCACGCCGCGATGTAGCCGCCGCCAGACACCAGCCCTGGTCCACATGCTGAACCGGCGATGAGCTGTGGGCACCGTCACCCCGAACGGCGGAGGCCGCATCCACCACGCACAACTGCTGGTCAGCACATGCACCACCGCAGTGAACACCGCCCGGTGATCGACCGGCACGGTACCTCCGCCTTCCGTACAAGGGCTGAACCTCGGCAGCAGCGGCTCGGCCAACTCCCGCAGCTCATCAGACACTAGACGTCTGGGCAACTCGTCGACCATGACCACACATCATGCGGCACAACCGAACTTGGCACACATAAACCGACTCACAACGCCATGAGACACGGTCTTGGAGTGCGCGGTGTCGGTAAGCCTTTGTATGAAGACGAGCGTGGTAGTGTGGGCATCAGTTTATGTCAATGCACAGGTATTTGAACTCAAGGAACTCGTCGATCCCGTGGTGAGAGCCTTCTCGGCCGAGTCCGGACTGTTTGATTCCACCGAAAGGAGCAATTTCTACGGACAAGAATCCGGTGTTGATCCCGATCATTCCTGCCTCGATGGCTTCTGCGACCCGCCATACTCGGGCATGGTCGCGGGTGTAGAAGTAGCCGGAGAGGCCGAACTCGGTGCTGTTGACAGTTTGGATTACCTCGTCTTCGTCGGTGAATCGAAATAGTGCTGCTACAGGGCCGAAGGTTTCTTCCTGAGCGAGACGCATATTCAGTGTGGCATCGGCCAACACTGTCGGCTCGTGGAATGTCCCGCCAAGAGCGTGGCCGCCGACGAGCAGGCGCGCACCGTGCTTCAGGGCGTCGGCCACGTGGTCCTTGACTTTCTGCAACCCATGCTCATCGATCAGTGGACCCACGGTGGCCGCAGGATCGGTGTATGGTCCGGGCACCAGAGTCTTCGCTCGTGTGGCGAACCGGCGGGCGAAATCGTCAAAGATGCTGTCGTGAACGAAGAACCGGTTGACCCCTACGCAGGACTGGCCACCGTGGCGGAACTTCGCGACCATGGCGCCGTCGGCAGCCGCATCCAGGTCGGCGTCCTCGAAGACAATGAACGCTGCATTGCCGCCGAGTTCTAGTGTCGTCTTCTTGACTGTGGGTGCGCACTGCGAAGCAAGCATGCGCCCGACTTCAGTGGAGCCTGTGAAGGTTACGTGTCGAACTACGGGATTGGTGCACATCTCGCGCCCGATTTCCGGTGCACCGAATCTATCGCCGGTGACTATATTCAGGACTCCTGCTGGCAGTCCGGCCTCGCTCGCAAGAGTGGCGATGGCAAGGGCTGACAGCGGTGTCTGTTCGGCGGGCTTGAGCACCACGGTGCAACCTGCAGCGATCGCTGGTGCAGATTTGCGTGTGATCATCGCAGCAGGAAAGTTCCAGGGGGTAATGGCTGCGACGACTCCGACGGGTTGCTTGAGCACCATTATGCGGGTGTCTGCGCGGTGGGCGGGGATCGTCTCGCCGTAGACGCGGCGCGCCTCCGCCGCGAAGAAGTCGAGGAAGCTGGTCGCGTACGCGACTTCGGCGCGAGCGTCGGGAAGTGGTTTGCCGTTCTCGGCCGCGAGCAGGACGGCGAGGGTTTCGGAATGATCGACCATAAGGCTGGCCCATCGACTGAGCACGGTAGCTCGCTCGCCAGCGGTGCGAGCGGCCCACGCAGGCTGAGCGGTCTGGGCAGCGCGGATGGCCCTGCGGGTTTCTGCCTGCCCCATGGCGGGGATGTCGGCGAGGGTGAGGCCGGTGGCGGGGTCCGTGACGGAGAACACTGCTTCGCTGTCAGCATCGACGAATTCGCCGTTGATCAGGGCCTTGTTCTGCGGAACCACCACCGTCTGCGGTGTGGTGATCGGCTCGGAAAGAGTCACTGCGCTCTCCTGGTCGAGGTACGTGGGGAGGGGAGTCGGTTGGATATGGCCGACCATGGTTGGGGCTTGCGCAACGGCCGTACATCTCAACGCTCGGTCCGTTACGTTACGTAACGTGTCCATTCTGCGGTCGAAGGTGGCTCCGCGTCAATACGTTACGTAACGTTCTATGCTAGGAGCATGCCGGCGGAGATGATGAGAGCGGAGCGGTCACGTGCCGCTATCCTGAGGGCTGCGTTCGAGCTGTACCAGGAGCAGTCATACAACAAGGTCACGATCGAAGGTATTGCGGCGCGGGCTGGTGTCGGTAAGCCGACCGTCTACCGCCGTTGGCCCTCGAAGGGGGCCGTCGTTCTCGATGCGGTAATCGAAGCAGTTCCGCCGGCCCCCTTTCCGGACACCGGTGATATCGAACGTGATCTCCGCTCGTGGCTGTACGGCATTGTCGACCTGCTGGCCGACCCGAAACGGGGTCCTCTGTTTGCTGGTCTGGTCGGTGCTGCGCAGCATGACCATGAACTCGCGGCGGCATGGCGCGAGCGGCTGTACCGCCCTACTCGTCGGGAGAACGTCGAACGCTTGTGCAAAGCCAAGGCTGACGGTCAGCTGCCCGACCTGGATCCTGATCTGATAATCGATTTGCTCGCTGGGCCAGTGTGGTTCCGCCTTCTGGTAGTCGGTGAACGGCCCACTCGGCAACTTGCCGATAAAGCACTTCGACTTGTGATCGGCGCAAGTGCGCGGTCTGCTAAATCTGAGAAGCGCGCGCTGTGACTGTCGGATCACGTGCGCGTGTGCGTTGCGCGGGCGGGGTTCGGCTGGCAACCGGAAGGGTTGATGATCCTCGGGAGGCGTCGGTGGGCTTTCATGCTGCTGCGCCAACACTATGCCACAATTCCGTCATCGGAAGTGCGGCTTCTTCCCGCTCGATGGTTCGGCGGTGAGGCAGTCATTCATATCTCTGGGTACGCGACGGACCGCAAGGCGTCGAAGTGGGAACCGGCCGAGGAAACTTGGCCAGTGGCCTCAGGGTGGAGTTCGTGAACAGGGGGAGTCATAGCACAGTAGTCGGGATCTAGTGCCGCGTCCGGGAAGGTTGATGCTGTAACCCGCCACTCGGGGTGGCGGGTTGATCA
>NZ_JBJZOK010000054.1:0-28087 GCF_047200615.1 Nocardia sichangensis | reverse complement strand
GTCGGCGTGCTGGACTGGGAACTGTCCACGCTCGGAGATCCGTTGGCCGACATGGGTTCTATGCTCGCCTACTGGCCCGAGCCGGGGGAGGACACGGGGGGTGACTTCCCGGTCTCCACACTCGCGGGATTCCCGAACCGGGACGAACTCGCCCGGATATACCTCGACGAGACCGGGCGGGACCCGCAGGCGCTGAAGTTCTGGCACGCGCTCGGTCTGTGGAAGGTGGCGATCATCGCCGAAGGTGTCATGCGCCGGGCGATGGACACCCCCGCGAACAAGGCCGCAGCCGGCACCCCGACCGTCGAGCGCATCGATGCTCTCGTCCACAAGGCCATCGTTATCGCCGAGACCGTGGGAATCTGAGTGCTCCAACACTGGGCAATGGTCGGGAGAAATTCCCATGAAGCACGGCGGGTCAACAAGCTCGGCGAGCCACTGGATGTCCTGAACCTCGTGGACGTCACGCAACCGACCACGGGTGACGGGCAGGTATTGGGGAAGGTGCTGGCCACCAGGCCAACTTCCCGGACGCGCTGCACTGCTGTGGCCGTTACCAGAGCTGCCACGGCAGTTCACCCCGGGCGGCGAGGTCGTGGCGGTCGGAGCCGGCGTCGGACGCGCTATAGTCGGTGACTGGGTGGTCGGAACCCCGTGCTGCCCAACGGCGCGTTTGCGGAGTGCGCGGTGATGAACTAGGCGAATGTGCTTCTCGGCGCCGTAGTCCCTCAACGACGCGGAGGCTAATGCGCTGAACATCGGGTACCGGACCGATGTTTGCGCTGCACCGACGCGCTTGGATCGCAGAGGACGACTACCTGCTTGTGCACGCTGCCGCCGGTTCCGTCGGCAGCGCGGCCGTCCAACTCGTGAAGGCCACAGGCGCCACGGCAATCGGCGTAGTCGGCGGTCCCGAGAAGGCGGGATACCGAAGAATCTCGGCGGGACCTGGTGGCGGACCGGCACAGCAAAGACTTCGTGCAGGTAGTCAAGGAGTTCACCGGCGACCATGGCGCGGACATGGCCTTCGACCCGGTCGCCGGGGACGCCTACAGCGGGTCGACCAAGTGCATCGCCTTCGAGGGCCGAATCGTCCTGATCGGCTTCGCCGGAGGCGCCATTCCGCAACCGACCTTGAACCACGCTCTGATCAATTACTATCACGGTGGCTCTGACGAGGACGTCGCTGAGTTGTTCGAGATCAGTCCGAAAACTGGCTCGGCAATTGATCGCCGCGGCCCGCGCCGCTCGCGGCACCACACCACCGCCACTACCCTCAGCGGCCGTCGCGGCGACCGAACGGCTCGAGCGTGTCCGACTGACCCCGGCGGAGCCCGGTCCACGGAAACCACCGGTCACCAACATCGACGACACCGCTGAGTCGCCGCAATCAGCGCTGCCCATGGACCCGTCGAGTACCTGAGGCGAGGCGGACGGGCGAGCTATCGCTCGGATCGCCATCCCTCCGAGCGATGCAACCGGCGGATCTCCGCCCAGTCCTCCACGTTCAGGACCTCATGCTCGTTCACCGGTGGGTCAACATTCACCCGGAACCAGAGACCTCCGATTCTGCTAACTATCAAGCGGCGGTTGAGGTTTGGGGGCAGGAACTGGATCGCCGAATGCGTCGGTGCAGGCGGCATCCAGCATCGCGACCAGCGCGAGCGCTTGGCGTCCCATCGCCTGCTCCACTGGTCCGGGCTTCCGCAGCTGTACCGTCATGAGTCCTTTGACGATCTTGGTGTTGTGCAGTGGTCGATTCCGCGTTGGCGACCGGCGCGGCGTAGTGCGGCCGCGACCCGGGGCTTGGTGGCCCGGGCTGGGTGCGCCGGAGCTCGGCGGCGGCATCGCTTCACGGAAAACGGCCCGCTCCCCGTGCTGCTTGGGTGACGGCGGGGAGGTCGGGGCCGTTCCCGTTCTGTGGGTCACCACATCCAGGTGTTGTGGGGACGCGGATGCAGCAAGATCAATTTGATCACCAATAGCATTGCATGCCAACCGTTTTGATGAACATCACATACCAAAATTTTGTGAACACCTACTGGACAGCCGGTTCGGTTTGCCCTCGCTGGTGATGACCTATATCCCTTCCCTGATCTGCGGTGCGCTCGACAGCATCCAGTGCTGCCAGCCGTCTTCGACGCCGGGCTCTCCCATCACGGTGACCCGGTCAACGCTGCCGAGCGCCAGCACGTGACTGTTTCCGCAGACTCGATCGGCCAGACGTCGCTCACAGGCCATGCGTGCGCACGACGAACCAGCTGGCTGGGACGACTGGTCGCCGCGAGTTGCCGACTCGTATCGGCACAGACCCACCGGAGCGACTTGACATGCTAGAAATTTCAGCTAGAACTGAATCATCTGCCAACAGGAGAATTTCGATGACGCTGAGCGTTGAGCACGTGACGTTTAACAGCCTCGGCACCGAGTGCGTGGGCGATCCGTATGTGTCAGCAAACACGCCAGCTCCCGGCCTGGTGCTCGGGCGCAGTGGTGTGATGCTCAAGGAGACCCTGAGTGTCTTTGCGCAGCACGTCATGCAGGCTGGGTTCGCGGCACTGGCCATTGACTACCGAACCGTCGGAGGTAGTGCGGGGGTGGCCTCGTGGCCAGAATTACCCGGAACGGCAGGTCGAGGGCTTCCTCAGTGCTGTTTCGTAGTGCGACCCTGACGAGCGATAGATCGAGGCGGTTGTGGGCATTGCTTCCACTCTCCCCGAGGTTGAGGTGCGCAGCTGCGGGAGTGGCTGCGCATCGGCGGTTCGTGGATCAGGGCGTCTGTGGTGACCCGGTCCGGGAGTGAGGATCTGGCGGGGTTGGTGGATCGCATCACCACCGGGTTGCGCGGGCTCGCGCCGCCGGGATGGCAACGGTTGGAGGCATCGTTCGCGTTGACCGTTGTCACCGAATCGGCGTTGTTCGTGGTCGATGACGGCGATCGGACGATCAGGTGTCAGGTTTCCGATGAGGTGTGGGCGTCGGTGCGTAGGCACCGGCAGGCTTCGGCTGAGCTACAGAGTGAACCGTGGTGGCGGATGGAGGTGCGCGCCGACGCGGAGGAGGCCGAGGTCGTCGTCGATCACGGGGCCGAGCCGTTTCCCGGTGAGCAACTGTTCGCACCGCAGGCGTATCTGGCCGATCTGGAGCACTATCCACGCGGTCGGCTGCCTCTGTGGTTGGCGGCCTATATCGGGCGCGGTAAATCCCAGTCGAGGCCACCACGGGCCGCCTGGGACGGAATGCGGGCAGACCGAAGTGCGGGCGTGCGGGCGGTGCCGGTGACCGGCGAGTTGCCGGAGCTGCGAACCCTGTGGGCCCGGTGGGCGGTGCTGGCCTCGGCCTTCGTGGCGGTCGGCTCGGAACGGGGGCCGCGGATCGGTCCCTCCGTGGGCATCTTCGAAAGTGCGGGACACAGCGGTTCGACGTTGATACTGCTCCCCGGGGACCGGGCGGTGCTGTCAGGTGGCGTATGGGAAGCCGACGTCCTGGACCTCGCATACAACGGGGGCGGTGCGATGCCGAATCTCTTTGCGGGAGCGCCGGACTGGGTGGCCGACCCCGTGCTCAATCCGCGGGTGATGACCGGCATGCTGTCGTTTTGCTACTGGTGGGAGAAGGGACAGTGGTACCGGGGCGAATCCGCGCCGATGTCGGAATGCGCGGCGGCGCTGCCTGCGGTGTGGACTGCCGACACCGTGGCGCGAGTAGTCACCGATGTGGTGGAGAATCCCTCGCCGGATGCCGCCGAGTTGCTGGTGTCGGCCGCGCAGGCCGCCGCAGTGACACGCGAGGCGGTCGTGCAGGTCGTCGGTGAAGACTCCCGGGTCGACGTCGCCGGTGCGCTGTTCCAGTTCGGACTCGCGGATCTGATCGCCGGCGAGGTCCCCGGGATCGGCGAATCGGAGGCGTTGAAGCTGGTCCGCGATCACATCCGCGAGCGAGGATACGACACCGCGGATTACCCCCTGACGTCCTTACACGCCGTCCGGCTCAGTGTGGGCTGGATGGTGCGATCGCCGGTCCTGGACGACAAAATCGCCCTGGACCGTGCGGTCTTCTATGTCGCCGACGACGGTGTCGTGGAGCGCTCGAGTTCGTCGGTGCCGCTGTCGGTTTTCATGACCGACTTCGAGCGACGGTTCCGTCTGCGGGTCGGCGGCCGGATCTGACGGCGCAGGCGGGATATGAGCGGCGAACTTCGATTGGACCTGGCCGGCCTGCGCGAACGGGGCGCACGGCTGGCCGACCTCGCCGACCGGGTGGGGCAGACCCATGCGGGACTACAGGATTGCCTGGAACAGGCCCAGGGTAGCTGGGGCGACGACTATATGGGCCGTCAGTTCGCCGAGCAGTTCACACCGCATGCCGATCAAATGCTCGCCAATGTGCGGGCGATGGCGGATGGGCTGCACAGCACGGCGGCCGGAATAGTCAGTGTCGCAGAGGAATTCGATGCACAGGATGCCGGTAACGCCGCCCGGCTGGCCGCCGCGGCGGTAGGTCAGGATCCGCGAACCGGGAGTTCGGCCACGCTTGCGCCGTATAACGCGGCCGGCACGCCGTCGCCGGTCGATGCGGGTCCACAGCTCCCGCATGACCCTGCCGCAGTCTCCCCGGCTCGGGATTCTCCGGTCGCCCCCGGTCCGGCGCAGCACGCCGACGGCACGCAGCCAGCCGACCAACCCCCGTTCGGTGTCTCGCAGTCACCGAACGGTTCTCCGGCGCGGACCGTCCCGCAGGATGGGGCGCAGTCCCGCTCACCGTGGAATCGGGACCGGCCGGAGCCCGATCCTTCCGGGCAGGACGGGCGCCACCCGGCCGGTGACCCCGGTCGCCGTTCCTCATCCGTTTCGGCACCGCCTCCATCCTCCTCGGGACTACCTCCGGCCGACCGCCGCGCCGCGCCGCGAGCTGCGGACGCCTCGTCCGGCAGTCCAGCTGCACCTACGAAACGGGCCGATACCCCGTGGGGAGGGCAGCCGCCTCGCCCTCCCGCCACACCGGGAAGGGCCGAAGCCCCTGGAAAGACCGGATCCCCCGGAAACCCGGAGGCGAATCCTCGGCACGGTTCGCCGCCACGATCCGACCGTCCGTCCCGCGACAAGGCACGTGCGGGTGATCGGCGCCGCTCTCGCGAGCAGCAGCCGCCCGACCCGATGATCGGTTGGCTGGCGCGGACATTGGCTGAGCGCCACGGTCTACATGTGACCGGGTTCGACACACCCGGCCTCCAGCTGCCGCCCGTTCGAGACTTCGTGGCAGCGGTGGACCGGGTGCTCACCGACTATCGGATGATCGGTCTGGATACGGTCGCGGTGGCAGAGCTCGGTGGTGAACTCGGCATGGTGCGATGGAGCCGTGAACCAGGCGTCGAGGGCGCCGCCGACTCGATGACGCTCGACCGGCGCACCGCGCAAGAGCCTCCGGCAGCCGACCCGACCACCGAACCCGGCGGCGAGCCGGCGCGATCGGACATCTATCCGGCGACGCTTCGGGAGTTCGGCCGGGCCCTCGACGCCGCTGGCGGCGGCGTAGCGCGCAAGCAGGCGCAACGCGTCCTGATCGCGGAATACCTGCGCCAGCAGCCGGACCGCACACTCGCCGAAGTGGTGAGCGGTTACCGGGACTGGCGAGCCGAGTTGGCCGGGAAGGATTCAGCCCCCGGTGAATTCGACGTGGGCGAGGCGCTCGGACTCGCGTTCGCGGAGGTGGTCCAGCACGGCGCCGAGGCGGGCATACAGGCGAGATTGCTGCATGCGGTACTGATCGCCGCGGCATCTCGACCGGTGTAGGTGGTGCCGGTGGACGGTTCGTTGTTCAGCCCCGTCGTCGAGCTGCGGAACACCTTCGAAAGTCTGCCCGACATGGTGCGGCGCCCGATCGAGATGGTGGTGTTCGGCGGCGAACTCCCGCGCGCCGACATCTCCGCCATGCGCCGGATGGCCGCCGAGCTCCGGGCCCGCGGTGACGAGCTGGACGGACATTCGTGGGATATCAAAGCCGTACTTGCGCAGGAGGATTCGGCGGGCGAGCTGGCAAACCAGCTGCGCGAGGCATTGCATTCGTACGGGAAAGGCGCGGCCCAGCTCGGTCGCGACGTCGGCACCCTGGCCGACCAGGCGCAGGCGGCCGCCAACGACGCGGAGAAGTGGCTGTGCGTGATGTTCACGTTCGGCATCCACTTGGCGTGGCGAATCTTCAGCGTGGTGACCAGCGCTGCGGCAACAGGCCCGGTCGGCGCGACCGCGGCGGCACCGACCGTGGATGCCATGCTGGTCGAGGGGCGTGGCGAAGCAGCGGCGATGCGAGCCGCCCTGGCACGGGCGATCGAGGAGGGCGCGGCGAAGGCGGCTGCCCGGCTGACCGCGCCGGGGGCCTTGCGGTTCGTCACCATGTTGGGAAAGGCGGCCGCGCTGCCCGTGGGCGTGGACGCGGGTGTGCAGGCGTTGCAGGTCGCCACCGGCGATCGCACCGCCGACATCATCGGATCGGACGGTTCGAATCCGACCGGTATCGATCTGAAGTCGATCGAAGTCGCCGCCTTGGCCGGCGCGGGTGGAGCCGCGGGCGGCATGCTCGCCGGCAAGTTCGCGCCGATAGTGTTCCCCCGGATCGGGAGCAGTCGCTTGGCCATGGGCCTGGTGCACGGCACCGCTGGTGCGATATCGGGTTTGGGCGCGGCGTCGCTGGTGGCCGGTTGGCCGCAGCATTACGACCACGTGCTGGCGCCGCTGCTCAACGGCGCGTTCGCCGGGGGCGTGTATTCCCGAAGCGGGGCCCATCCGCCGGCGATCGACGGCGGCGGGACATTCACACCGCCCGACGCGATCTCGGCAGGGCACGAGGGGAAAGCCGCGACGCCTCGGCGGCCGGTCGCGGTGTCGGCGGAATCGAAACGGGCGTGGGAGGACGCGCAGAAGGCATGGGGCCCGACCGCGGAGACCACGAAGACCGCAGGTGAGCGCGGCGGGGCTC
Source organism: Nocardia sichangensis (assembly GCF_047200615.1). Taxonomy (NCBI): domain Bacteria; kingdom Bacillati; phylum Actinomycetota; class Actinomycetes; order Mycobacteriales; family Nocardiaceae; genus Nocardia; species Nocardia sichangensis. The sequence goes on along the minus strand of NZ_JBJZOK010000054.1, from coordinate 21,112 downwards.
GCACCGAGGTCAAAGAGGAGCCCGCGGCTGCGGAACCACGCTCACTCAGCGAACAGGATGCATCGATCGCAGGCGACGGAGCCGGTGGCCGCCCGCCCGGGCAACAGGTCCGTCCCGCGTCCTCCGACGCCGCCGCGGCACGGTCGGGCACGCATTCCGAGACGGCTGCTCCGGGCGAGCGGCCACCGGCCGAGAGACCGGTCGCCGCCGGGATGGCGACCGCGCACCGATCGGTCGATGCGGTGGGCGAAACGTCGCCGCCGCCGAAGCGCCCGGCGAGCGCCACGCCACGCCCGATCGGCGAGGTTCACGAAAGAGCCGGCGCTCCGAGCGAAAACAGTGCGCACGCGACAACCAGGCCGATCCCGGCCGGAGAACACAGCCCGGTCGCGGACGGTGCCGGCAACGAGACATCGGCACGCCCCCATCCGGTCGCCGAGGGCGAAGGCGGATCGCCGCCGGCCACTCGCGACGAGCATGAATCGTCTGGTGGCGGAGAGCGTGCGGCCCTTCTGCGGGATGCGACTGCCGAGCAGTCCGGTCCGGAAAGCCTCGTGAGCTCGGGCCGGACCGAGACGGACAGTGCTGAGACGTCTGCTGTGGGCGAACATTCGTCATCGTTGCACGATGGGCAGAGTGTTCCGGCCACCGATCACGACAGTCTCGCCGACGCTGCCGGTCTGCCACGCAGCGACCGTGACCGGGCGGTCGATCTGCTGATCGACTTCCACGAGGCCTCCGCCGAGCATGTTCCGGAAAGTCGACGCCTGCAGAACCTTCCGGACGAAGTGCTGATGGCCGGACTACACGCCAGCGATCCACACCAGTCGATGATCGCGACGATGGAGATCATCCGGCGCGGCACGGTCAGTGATGCGGTGCCGGGGGGAATGGTGCTGCGGACCGAGCAGGCGGAGGCGGTGTACGCGCTGGCGAAGCGGCCGGTGGAAATGAAGCCCGGCGAGGGCAAATCGCTGGTATTTCTTGCCTCTTCCATCCAGCGAGCGGTGCGCAGCGGATCGGTACTGCTGGTGACCACGACCGATGGACTGGCCAACCGCGAAGTCGTCAAGTACCGAAAACTTCTGAGCGATTTCGGGATCGATGTGTTCCGCGCCGACCAGCAGACAGGATTCGGGTCGATCACCGAGGGGCGACCGGCGATCGTGGTGGCGACCGGCGAGACGGTCGGGCATTTGTGCAACGCGGGTCACGCGCCGCCACGGAGGGTGTTGATCGACGAGATCGACGGAATCATCGACCGTGGGAATCGGCAATTCCTGCGGTCGGAGGGGGCGGAGCTGGTTGCGCCGCAGGCGACGGCGGACGAGGTGTTCGCCGCGCACGACTTCCTCGCCGACGCGCTCGCGAAGGGGACGTTGTCCCACGAGGATTTCGGCCTCGCGCGGATCACTGAAGAAATCGGTGTGCGCGCCGACGGCAGCCCGGAGCTCGAGTTCTGGTACGACGGTCAACCGGAACTGACGCCCGAGGGGCGGGCGAAGATCGAGGCGCTGCCCGGGGGTAGGAAGTGGCTGGACGGGATGGCGGGGTCGAGGCTCGAAATCGCCGCCCACGCCGAGTTTCTCGTCCGCAAGGGCGTTCATTACGAGATGGACGCGGGCAAGATCGCCATCATCGATCAGGCCGAACACGGCTTGCAACGCAACCCGAAGACCTCGAGCGAATCACGGTGGAGCGCGGAGCCGGGTAAGGCGAGTCTCGCTCAGGCCGTCGAGGCGAAGGAGATCCGCGCGGCCGAGGCACGCGGCGTGAGCGCCGAGCAGCATCGGATCGTGGTGCGCGCGGACGCGGAATCGGCCAAACGCCTCAACGCGGCGGAGATCTACCGCGTGGGGGGTGAATTCTTCGATGAGGTGACGGGTGCCTCGGGCACCCTCGCCGACCTGAATCCCGTGCTGGGCAGGATCTATGGTCTGGCGGAGGCGCACGAGGTCGGGCGGTCCCAGACGCATCGGCTGATGGAGGGCCAGCACGATGTGGTCGAGAGCACCCACGCAAAACTGAGCACGGTCGCCGAATACGCGCACGAGATGCGACAGGGGGGCGAAGGCCGGTTCCAGGAGATCTTGTGTCACCGCAACGATCTGGTGCAACGGCAGGTGGAGGCGTTGGTGCGCGCGGGCGTGCCGAGGGACGCCATCGAAGCGGTGGACGCCAAGCGGATCCTCGAGTGGGGTGCCGACTGGGAAACCGAGTTGCAGAAGGTTTTCGACGAGGCCGGTGAGCAGGGCAAGATCCTGGTGATCAACCGGCAAGGTCAGCGTGGCGTCGACATCTCGGTATCAGAGGCTGTGAAGGCCAAGGGCGGCATGCACGTGTGGATGACCGAGGCCCCTGAGCAGTCCTACATCCACGAACAGGCCAAGAACCGCACCGCACGCAACGGCGACCGCGGTAGCGCGCAAGTCGTGATGTCGACGCAGGACGCGCTGATTCGCAACGCCATGCACCTGCGTGGGGTCCGAGAGGCGGTAGTTCACTACGAACAGGCCGTGGCCGCCCACAACGCCGATCCCACACCCCAGACCCACGATGCGGTCGTCGCGGCGAGCCATGCCATCCGTGAGATGACACCGGAACTTCAGCAGCGCGCGCTGCGGCACTCCACTGCGAATTTCATTCGCCACCATGCTTTCTCGACTGACAACCACACTCTCACCCTCGCCGCAGCCGACACCGGGTTGTACGGGGAACCCGACTTCACCCGCCCGGATGAGCCGGCGGACCAGGCGACACGGCTGGCCGGATTGCTGGTAATCCCGGCTCCGGCCGTCGCGAACCAGATCGCCGAACTCGAACGCAACGGTGCCATCGACCCGGTGCGCGAATTGCTGAATCGGGCCGGTATCGCGCCTGCCTCGGCGGAGGCGCTACGGCAACATGTCGAGGCCACCGCCCCCGCGAAGGCGCTCGAGCGTGCGGGACTCAGCGATGTCGACGCGCTGATCGAGATCATGCCGCTGCGGAACCGGCTCGCCGACGAACTCGGTGTGCCGATCGCGGATATCGGTGGGGCCGAGGGCATGCGTATGCTCGATCCGCTGCTGACCGAGGCGAGGGACGCCCTCGCGGCGGCGCTGGGTTATCCGGCCGCCGGCATCACACCCGTTATCGCCCGCGACATCCTGGGCGAAGCGGTCGGTGATCACTTGACCGCCACGAACACCGGGCAGTTCGCCGTCGGAAACGATATCGATTCCGCTGCGGTAGTTTCCGGACCGGTGAGCAGGGACGCCCAGGATCCGGACGTCCAAGCGGCAGCCGCCCGGGATGCAGACGCCCAGAACGCGGACACTAGGGATGTCGCTGACGGGGCGGCCGAGGACATCATTGCCGCCGCGTCACAGTATCTGGCCACCGCGACCCTGCTCGATCTGGTCGTACAGATTCACCGCCGCAGCCCCAACAGTTGCGTCAACAATGCTGTGACCGGCATGCGAGTGTTGTGCCCTGACAACGCCCGCCGTTTCGAGATGCCCGCCACCACGCTGCGGGGCCACGGCCGCGATGCGGTGCGCAAGGTGTTCGGCGCCGGGCTCGAGAAGGCCGAATCGCTGGATCAGGTGGCCGAATCGTTGCAGTCCCGGCCGGGTGGGATCAATGTCCTGGTCTACAAATGGAAGGACACCCGAGCGACGGGCAGCGTCGATGCCAACGACCATATGGTCTTGCTCGTCAACGACAGCGACTCGGTCGCCGAACCGAACCTGGTCGTCGTCGACCTGGCGGCCTCGCGGGACGGTGACCCCGCGAACGACTACGGTCCCAAGGACCTCCGGAACCGCCGCGCACTGCTGAACAAAGCTGTGGCATTCGATGATTGGCGTCGCGAGCAACAAAAGTTCATCGATAGGGTGCCCGTCGACCGCCGACTGTTCGAGACCATCGAGTTCGACCGGGACGGCAATCTCGTCGCTGGTTCGCGCATGGGCCCCCCGACCGCCGAGAACCTGGCGCCATCCCAGCAAGTCGTCGTTCCCGACGCCACGGTGGATGAAATCGTTTCGATATCCGCGGAGCTAACGGACCTGGGCGCGGCCGTGCCGGTCCGACCGGGTACCGCCCGAGACGGGTCTAACGACCCACGCCGAGACGAACGCTCACCGGTCGGCAGCAGACCCCATGAGGGCCATGCCCGCGATATGAACAGCGACGCCGAGGCCGTTGCGGCGGCCGATGAAGCAGCGATCGCCGAACAGTCCACCGAGGATCCTCCACACATCCGACTGCTGGCACACGCCATGCTCGTCCGGCAACCGGTGAATATTGCCCGGCTGGCCGCCGACGCACAGATCGTGCTGTTCGGCGAAACCCACACCAACCCGGCGGGACGGGCATTCCTCGAACAGCAGGCGGCTGCCCTGCGCGCCGTCGGCGTCACTCACTACGGCATCGAAGCACCCCCGCATCCGGTATTCGACGCTCTGAACGCGAGAAAACAGGTCGACCTGAGCGGGATCCGATGTGGTCCGGGCTTCGGCAACTGGGCGGAGACGGTCAAGGCAATGGCCGCCGCCGGGATCACCATCGTTCCGTTCGATGTGGAAAAACCCTCCTCGCCGAGCGGGTCGCCCCTGCGTGACGTACGCGAATCCCACATGGCACGGGTCATCACCGAGACCATGCGGCTGCCGGGCGCGAAAATGGCGATCCTGGTCGGCCTGGATCACCTCACGAGACAACAGCGGATGTGGTCGGACGTCACCGGTGCATACGGCATTTCACTGGCGCAGCGACTGACCGACGCCGGATTCGCCACCACGACCGTAGCGATATGGGGCGGTCAACCGGATGGGCCGGAGGTCGTCGACGAGGTCGCACACCGCCTCGGCCTCGCCAACGAAACCTTCCTCGCCGATCTGGAGGAGGTCAACCGCGCAGACCGCGGATTCGGCTCGTGGGAATCCGATGTGCTCCTTCACCTCGGTACGCCGGAAACCTATATCGTGCAGGTCGCTCCCGGTCGCCCGAGACAGCCGACGAAACTCGGATACCAGGAAGCGGGCGGAGGGCCGTCCTGGCTCACCGACCGCAGCGCTCCGGTCACCCCGAACCGACTGCAACTGACCACGTCCGCCGATCAGCACTCGACCGGCAGGCAGCACACCGTGGACACCGCTCGCGCGGATATCCGCCATTTCGTCGCCGATTGGGCGAACCCGGATCAAGCGCGTTCCACTGCGACTCTCGGCTCGGACCTGGCGTCGATGTATACGCATGTGCGACGCGGCGGGAAGATCTCGGCGACGAAGTCGGGACCCCGAGGGGCTCGGACACTTCGCTTCGAAGTGTCCGACGTCGGCGCCGTGGCGCCCACCCCGCTCACCGAGTATGCCGAAAGCAGGACCACCTGGCTGCTCCGCTACCTCGCCCACCGCTTCGGTATGGATAGCCGCCCGGACGGCGCCACCACGATATGGTTCGAATTCGACGAGGCGGGACCGGCTTTCAGCGAGTTCGCACTGGCCGAAGTACACGGAACCGAGTTGCCCGACACCAATGCGGCCCCCGCGCCGCAAAGCACCGACGGTCGCGACCACCAGGATCCCCGCAGCCGAGCGGAATCGGGAACGGACGCAAAGAATCAGCCAGGAACCGAGGCCGACGGCCGCATCGACAGCAGACCCTCGGAGCCCGGGGCAAACCTGCGGCGGCCCGACCCGGCCCGTGCAAGGCCAGCGGTGGCGGGGCAACCGCCGTCGACAGTCCTGGAGTTGTCGCCGGTGGTGGACCGCGCGATCGACGCGAACGGCGATCAGGGCGTGCTCGCCGAGCGGGACGACCCAGGGGCACGGGCGCAGGCCGAGCTGTGGCACAGAGTGATAGCTGGGGCTGTGCCTCCGATCAGCGATCTGGCGGCGGTCTTCAAAAGTGAAAAGGAAGAGGTCCCACATACGCTTTCCGGGACCGTCGGCGCACAGCCGGGTATTTCTCTGCCCGGTCCCGAAAGCACCGCACCGGAGGTGGTTGCCGAACTACCGGACCGACCGCGATTGAAGGTCATATCGGCCACGCCCCACCACGATCTGAATACGCTGCTGTCCAGGGTGGCCTATCACGATGACGACGGTTGGACCGGCGGAGACAGCACCTACATGCGCCGGCTGCCGGATGGTCGCTATGTGATCATGTTCTCCGATACCTTTCTGGGGCGCGTGCAAGCCGATGGATCGCGTTCACTCGACACCCCTTTCGTGAGCAACAGTTTCGTCGAGATCGACCACAGCGGCCGAGCCCGGACGATACTCAGCGAAACACCCGATGGACAGGTCAGGGCGGTGATGCCGCCGCACGACGGGGAGTTCTACTGGCTCGGTGGGTCCCATGTCACCAGCCGGAACACCCTCGATGTGCTGTTCCTGCGTTTCACTGGCGACGTACGCGTTGTCGACACCGGCGGTGACTTCGACGCCGCCCGCATCCAGACGGCCATGATCCCCGGTGGGAATGGCGAGCTGGTGTTCAAAGGAAATGTGCTCATTCGCTTCGATGCCGGGGATTTGAGTCGGATCGACGTCACCCCGATGCCCTCCGAGACCAGTGTGCATTGGGCGTCATGGATGGAATTCGACGCCCGTGACGACTACACCTACATCTATGGCGTCGAAGACGAGGGTGCCGAAAAATTCATGCACATCGCGCGTGTGAAGGGTGATGATCTACGACAACCGTGGCAGTTCCTCGGCGATGCGGGCAAATGGTCTCCGCGGGAAGCCGATTCCGTGCGGGTGATGTCGGGCGTCGCCAACGAGTACAGCGTATCCAGGTTGCCGGATGGCCACTTCCTGCTGGTCACCCAGGACACCACCTTTCCGTACAGCGCCGACATCATGGGCTATTTGGCGGATTCCCCCACCGGCCCCTTCATCTCCCCGACACTGTTGTACCGGGCGACGGAACCCGGCCCCTTCGGCTTCTATCGAGACGCGGACACGGTTGTCTACAACGCCCACGAGCAGCCCGACCTACGCCGGGGAAATCAAATCGTCGTCACCTACAACACGAACGGCAGCGTTCGGGGCGTATTCGCCGACACGTCGAAGTATCGCCCGAATGCGGTAAAAATTCGATTCGACATCGAAGGCCTGGCCGCCGGTGCCACCGGCCAGCGCAGCCCACAATCGCCCGCATCATCGGATGTGCCGGGCACGGGTGGTGTGGACTATTCGGATCCGGAAACCGCGTCGAGTCGGCGCGCTTCGCATCAACCGTCGACAGCAACGGTGCCGAATGGTCAATCGGATCGGCGGCGATCGCAGGGCGCCGATCGAGAGAAGGACGGGGACGCCCAGGACTATATCGGTCGACGGCCGCATGAGAATGTGCCGGAGGCGTGGGCACGGTTGCGCCGTGGCTCGGAGACGTTGCCGCAGGTGTATGCGCGGTTGCAGCGCGGTTCATCGGATGAACTCGCCGAGAGCGATCGTCTTCGTGAGTTGCTGCTGGACCCGCGGCAAGCCCCCTTGCGCGAACATATGCTCACCCGAGAGATCGAGCTTCTGCGTGCGGGGTTGCCGGAGCGCCTTCTCGAAACGGCGACGCGCGCCGAGCGAGAGACTATACATCGCGCGCTCCGGCTGGCAGCCATGGGCCTGCACGCCGCATACACCCTGTACGGCGGCGACCCCGATATGGCGCAGGACGGTGAGCCTGCGGTAAACCGGATCGTCGGAGACCTGGAAAAGCCCGAGCACGGCACGCTGGCGGCTTACCACAACGGCGATGGCATTCTGCGCAGCTTGGCGAGGCTCAGGCAGCATCTCGACAACCTGGTCGTCGCCGGCGTGCCTATCAACCTCCAGGACCGTCTCGACGCGATGGTCGGCGAAGTCTACAGTGACATCGTCTATGGCAACGGACGTAAGAGCGACAATGCGAGCGGTTACGACGAACTCCGCTCGGCCGAATTGGTCAAAGCCCACGCCCGCCACCTCGGATATCAGCCACAGCAGATCGAACGTCTCGGCCGCATCGTGTTGGGCACAACCTTCGACGAACGTACCGGCAGACAAGTCGGCAGATTGGACCCAGATCCTGTTGTCCAAGCAGTAGCCGGCATCGATCTGGATACGCTGTCCGAGTACGACGCCCTCACCGACAGCAGCCGCCTGTCCTGTGAGGACAATATGTCGGCCCGATACCCCAAGGGTTTGACTCTCTCCAGGGCGATCAATGCGGAAATCGAACACATCAACAGCTTCATTGCCGATCCCGGCGAGAGAAGCCGAGCTGAAGTTCTGCAATTGATTCGCGGAGGTCTCGGACCCAGCGTCGCAGCGCGTCTCGATCAAAACCCGGACTGGCAACCCACCCGGCCCGACACCAACCGCCTGCGCCCCCAATCCACAATCGAGATTCTCGAATTCATCGACGCTGGACCTGCGGTTGCGAAAAGGGCATACGCCGATCGACTCCTCGCGAACGTGAAGTTCCTGGACCCTGAAAGCGGATATCACTACCCTCCGACCTGGACCCTCGAGAACACGGCCCTTCGTGCCGAACACAGAGACTTCCTTCGGAATATGGCTTCCCGCCTGCTCCACGAGGATTCGCACCATCCCGAATATCTCACTGCCGTAGAATTCCACAATGAAACCAAAAGACATGCCGTCCGCATGCGTGCGAAATATATGCCGCAGAAAGAAGCTCGGATGGCACCGTCCCATTCCCGAATCGCGGAGTCCTGGACCAATAGCCGGCCATCGATCAATCCCGCCTCCAGCCTACTGGCCCGCATCCGCACCATCGACGCCGACCCCGAAACCACCGCGCGGGCCGAGCAGAAGGCTCTCGACGAGTATCGGGAGCGGTGCTATGTGCGGGAACATGCCCTCGGACAAGAGTTCGTCGAAAAGAAAGCTGCTGAACTTCGTCGGCAAGGCTTGCCCGCGAATAGCGTCGAAGACGAAGCGAAGCGTCAGGTAGACGGATATCTGTGTAGCGAGCATGCCCAGGTGTTGATCGCTCAGGACGCACTCGCCGGCGCTGCCGACTGGCTGGACCAGTGGCTGGGGTCTATCGGCCGCACGCCGGGTCGGCCGACGCTGGGAACGACACCATGGTCACGGCGATCGGGACACGACCGCCCCGGCCCCATCAGCGAATTCGGTACCGGCGATGACGGTGCGGGCCAATCGCCCGAGCAGGCTCCGGACCATGACGACGGGGGCTTCATCGGTAGTCGACCTACCGAACACGAACTGCGTTTCGCGGGGGTATCGCATATGCAGTATCGCGACATGATCGAACAACGCATCCCGCTGGGATTCAGCCGCGATCTATGGGAAGAATGCGTCGACCACATGCGTCGAGCCTTGGAGCTCGACAGAATTACAGATGCCGATGTCCGCCTGTTCGGAACATCTTCGAAATTCTATTCGGCGACTCCCGGAAAAACTTTTCCCCAGACCGTCGATGAGATGAGAAGAATGGCCACCGAATTTTCGGCAAATCTCGCCCCAGAAGAGCAAAGGCGACACGTCGATAATGCCGTGCGAAGCTATCGTGAAGCTGGATATGACAACGATGAACCCAAACCGGAAAAAGCATTCTTCGACAGTCGGTACAGGCTCGGACTGGACAGTTGGCCGAGCGGCTACGACTTCCAACTCTGTAGCGATATTCTGGCGAGCCGTTTCGAAGACCTTGCCCGCCGCGAGGAGATCGAGATATACACCAAAGGTGACTGGTACAGTCCGTACCTGCTCGGTCGCGTGGCGCCCGAACTGCAAGCGTGGGTCCAACACTGGGAACGTGTCCAGCGCAGGTGGGTCAGCGTCGCCACTTACCCCGGCAGTAAAGCGAATGTCCATGCGGATTCGGGAGACTGGATCGTTATACGCCCGGAATCCCTGACAACTGCGGTCCGTGTCGACACCGAAACTCGGGCCACCGGCGCCGCCGAGGAGCGCAACCCGCAATCGACGACACCGTCGGACCCCGGTGTCACTGCCCGGAATTCGTCCGAGAAGATCGAGAAGAAGGTCCGCTACGCCGATACGAATGCACAGGTCGATGCCGAAATACGGCGTGCAGCCCGGACCGCCTACCTGCGAGCCGGGTCCATCACCGCCCCCCGCTGCGCAGTCGCCGAACTCACTTTCATCCGGGACCATTTCGACAACACACCGGTCGAGGTTCCCGATGCGGACACCATCGCGATCATCGAGAACTTCGGTATCCATCCCCGCGAACTGGCTCAGTACGCCCACGGGCAATACGTCAACCTCACCCCCGGCGATGAGACCGCGGGCCGCACCCCACTTGAAACACTCACCTCTAATATCGAAAACCCCGCCCGCCCAACAGCCCTCGCGCTCGTCACCGTCCAGTATCCCGGCGCGAGCGGCGACCGCATCGACGGCCACGTTCTCACCCTCGGCGCCGACGACACCGGCCAACTCTGGCTCAACGAACTTCGCCGCAACCCCGACAACACCCTCGCCCTGGACACCGACGGCAACACAATCGACGTCTCCCTCCACGGTCGCGGGGCCCACGACCGCCTGGCAAAGCTGAACCGAGAAGGCACCAAGTTCTTTGCCATCACCTACCGCGAAGACGGCCAACCCGAAAACCCCCTCAGCCCCGACGACAACTGGACCAACGCCGACTGGGAAACCGCACCCCGGCCACAAACCCGCATCGGCCATGACCGCAGCGACGACAGCATTCGCCACTTCGGAGATATCGACATCACCGGCGCGCCCGAAAACTATGAGCCACAGCCGGACAAGGCCGTGAGTGACCCTGCCGCCGACAGAGCTGCGGTTTCGGCAGCCCGCCGGACCTTGGCCGAACTGCTCTCGGTGCCAGTAAATGTCGTGGCGATGGGAGCCGTGCGCTCCGCCGTGGACGCCGTCCAGCGGCGAATCGCCGAGGCGCCCGACGATGTTCTGGCGGCGATGGATACCTCCCAGCTGATCGCCTGGATCTCGGAGTCGCTCGACCTGCACCGCCGAGTCGAGATGGTGACCAGGAAGTCCGCGAACACCGACTCTCTACCACCGGACCGCCAGGACCGGCTCGAACAACTGCGACGGGCATTCGTCACCATTGCCGAAGCCTTGGCCCGGCGCCTCGATCGGATGTTCGGGTCCGACCCGTCAGCACCGCTCGCCGCCTTGGATTCCGATGCTCCACTGCGCGAGTTGCGGCGGCTGGCCGGAATGTCGAAGTCGCCGCAGGCCGCCGCGCTCGTCGCTGCACTGGCGCACTACTTCGCTGATGCTCCCACCGGTGACCCGCAGTCCAGCGACCTCTCAAACCCGGAATTGGCCGCTGCGGCCATCCGATACCGCGACCTGCTGGCGGGCGGATTCACCGGAAAGCCAGCTCAGAAAGACGTCGCGAAGGTCGCTGGGGTGGCACAGTCGAAGGTCAGTCGGGTACTGCGTCGAGCAGCCTCCGATATCACGGCCGAAGAACGGATCATCCTCGTTGCCGCGCAGTGGCTCGGTTACCCGCTACCAGAGGATCTGGGACGCGCCGCGGCGCACCACGAATATTCGCCCGTACCTGCGGCCCGTGCAGCTGGCATCGCGAGGCGCCAGGACCGCACTCCCCCGAAGAGCTACTCGACATCCCTGGACGACGCTCTCGATCTCCCCCGAGGGAACGCGACCCGCGCTGACGGCGCGGTGGTGGTCCCGTCACCGTGGACGAAGCGAGGACAGCCTGCAGAAGGGCCTTTCGCCTTCAGCACACCGCCAGGAGGTGTGTCCGGAGTAGGACGATCCCAATCGCGATCAGAGCCAGAAATCCATCCGTCCGCGGAGTCCGCCCCTGAGAACGAAGCTGATCTGGAAGCGGAGATCGGCAACCGCTTGGCGGCGCTCGGAATAAAAACCCGGGCCGCGCTTCTTATCGAGGCGAGCCTGTCGCTCGAGGAGAAATTCCTGGGCGTCGCGATCATCGCGGGGCAGCCCCGGCCGGAAGTCATCTTCGGTAAGCGAAGGTGGGCGGGTCATCTGGGTGCACGTTTGGTTGCACGGCAGCACGGCAATCAAGAGCTGACGGTGGATTTCATCTTGGAATTGGACCGCGCCTTGGCATTGGCGGAAAACCTGCCGAAAAGCAGAGAGATTCCGGAACCGAGATCGAGAGTAGGAATCTTGTACTCGGAACTGACTCCCGATCAGATAACGGCTATTGACGAGAATCCTCTCCTAGTATATCTGTCCCCACCAGCGGGTCCCGGCGACTACGGCGTAATCAAGTACCCGGATTTCGATTCACCCGAAGATCTCCGCCGAGAATTACAAGCTTTGTGCGATTGGTACAACGCGGCGAAACGGGAATCCAATTACGATCCATATGAGCTCGCAGCGAGCCTCCGGCGATGGTTTGTCTCCATCCATCCGGTTGAGCACAATGGGCAAGCTTCTCGGATTCTGATGAATTGGTCGTTGGAGCAGGATGGAAGATTTGCGAGCGCAGTTCGAGAATTCGACAGCCTCCCCGCTCGACTGTCGGACTGGGTTGCGATGGTCCGGGCAGGCAGCCTGCGATACGGCGATTTGATTGCCAAGCTCGGAGAACGCGGTCCGACAATCGATCCGGTTGCACTGTTCGGTTACGGTCAGCAGCGTGAAAATTATCGAGAAATGAACGGCGAGATTGCCCCGTTTGCTCCAGGGCAACCGCGCGACCGCGTCAAATATACGCGGCTGTGGAAGTTGGTAACGTCAGGTGAAACTCGGCCAGAAACCAGCGCCGCGATCAACTCCCCGCCCGATGCCGCCACGGCCCCGCTCAAGGAGCTTCATGCATGGGCAGCAAGCTACGATGATCGGCAGCTTTGGCATCTCCTCGCCGAGAAGCACGCTGCTCTCACGGCACGCGTATCAACGTTCGCTGACGAACGAACATCGGCCGGCGAGATGGTGGGTGCAACGCGGGAATTGGGCGTGTATGTGCGAGAAGCACTTCAGCGGCTGATGACCAGGGCGTCCCTGCCCGGTCCAGTTCCAGACGATGCCGGCGGACTGCTCGACACGGCGCGCACCCTGACCGATCACTTCCCTGACGCGCAGGAGCTACATGCGGCCGCGCGCACCTTGGTCACGATCCACCGTGCCCTTGAAACCGAGGATGCCGTGGCTCCCCTGGTCGCACCGGTCGGCACTACCTTCGAGGAAACAGCGGTCGAGAGTGCTGCCGACCATAATCCTGCCGCTCGTGCACCGGTCCGTGAGGATCAGGCGGGTACGGATTCACAGGTCGATGCCGAAATACGGCGTGCAGCCCGGACCGCCTACCTGCGAGCCGGGTCCATCACCGACCCCCGCTGCGCAGTCGCCGAACTCACTTTCATCCGGGACCATTTCGACAACACACCGGCCGAGATACCTGATGCCGACACCGCCGTCATCGTCGAATACACCGGCTTCCATCCCCGCGAACTCGCCCAATACGCCGGCGGGCAGTGGACCGAGACGACTCTCGACGAGATCACCGCCCGCATCAGCGACCCTGACGAGTCCGCCCATCTGGCGCTGATCAGCATCCAATACCCCGATGCCCGCGACGACCACATCGACGGTCACGTCTTCACGCTCACCACCGACCACAATGGCGAAATCCGGCTACACGAACTCGTCGCGGGTCTCGACGGCAGAGTCACCGAACAGGATCTCTCCGGCGAGGACGTACGCCCACGCTATGCACAGCTGCGGCAGCAGCAACGGGAGGGTGCCACCTTCCACGCCATCACCTACAAGGCCGACGGCGTGCCGGAAAACCGCCTCAGCACCGACGACCGAGAGAGCAGCACGGACTGGCACCGAGTGCCTGCGCCCGCCACGCGCCTGGGCCGGGCGGAACCCGGGGACGACTCCGACGCGAATACGCCGGTCGTTTCCACCTCCGAGCGCGGGGAGCCGCGGATTCCAGCCCAGCCCACATCGGGATCGAAGTCCGCGGAAGCCGGTAAGGACACCGCCGCGTCCAAGAGCTCGAGCGACATGCGAACACCGCAACAAGCGACCGATTCACCATCGATCGGCGGCACCCTGATTCCGGGGCCGCGACAGCACGCCGCGATGTCCACGCAGTCGGACCCACGGGGCGATGTCGAGCTGATGGCCGCGGTGCGCAACGGAGACACCGAAGCCTTCGGAACACTGTTCGAACGTCATATCGGCGCGGTTCGGGGTTACGCACGCTCTCGCTTCCGGCCCTCGGACGCGGACGATCTGGTGTCGCATGCGTTTCTCGCGACACTCGCCGCACTGCGGAAGGGGCTGGGACCAGAATCCTCGTTTCGGGCCTACGTCTTGACCGTATTACGGAGGCACGCCCTGGCTCAGAAACTCGGCTACAGCGATCGAATCACGTTGAGCCCCGACTTGACTGAATACGATGTGTCTGAAGAGCAGGTCGAGGGACGCGAGCATGCTCTCCTCGAACAGGCGCTGGCGCCGGGTACCTTGTCCGAACGTGCTCGGCTGATACTGGCCAACTTCGATCTACCGGTGGCAGAGCTGGCACGCCTCATCGAGGCGCCCTCCGCCAATGCCGCAAATGTGGCACGACATCGGGCAGTGGAGGAACTGCGAGCGGCATATCTCCAAGCGCAGATTCCGCCTGACTCCGACGAATCCTGCCGCGACACAGTGGAAAAACTCGGAACGTGGGTCCGCGGGCCCCTGCGCGGGCGAGCCGAAAACCGGGTGAATGCGCATTTGCAGGGCTGCTCGTCATGCCGCGCTACGCTCCAAGTGCTGGTCGCCCTGAATCCGCGCCTCGCTGTACGTACGCGAATTCCGGCCGTCGCGTGCGGTGACGGTCGAAGCGGAGGTCCGGCAGGCAAGCCGGCACCGACAGATCGCGAAGGTGGGCAACCGAACGATCCGGCCACACCCCGTCGCAAGCAAGGCGGTGCTCGTCGGCAACGGCGTGGCACCGCTCCGCGGGGGGAGGAGAGTTTCGACCCGTTGGGCGGCGTAGCGAACGACCGCGCCCCCGCCGTCCTCCTCGGACAATTGGACAACCCCTGGCTCTTCTTCGCTGACGACCCGCGCGGCGGCGACAATGTCAGTGCCGTGCGCCCACGGGACGAAGATCGGCTGTCGGCGTGGCAGCCCGCCGGTCGCGTCGAGGACGCGCTCTCTCCGGCGTGGCTGCGGGGCGTCCACGCCGCGATCACCGCGGAACAGTTCGATGCCGACGGTCCCCTGCGCGCGCACCTCGGCCGCATCCTCACTCACCTGAACAAGCTGATGCCGGGCGCCGCGCCGGGCGCCACGAACCAGCGCACCGAGTTGGAGACATTTGGCCGGGCGGTCGGGCGCTGGCTGGATATCGCGCATACCGAACTCGACGACGGTCTGTCCGCCGGACAGGTCGCCCACAATGTCACGGCACGACAAAACCACCTTGCCGAAGCAACCCACAGATACCGGGCCGCCACCGAGGCCCTTGCCTACCATGCGGCGAAAGTAGATGCCGCACCCGCGAATACGTCACCATGGAGCCGGGGATCGGCACCGCTCGATCGCGTCGACATCGCCGAGCTCGCACAGACTGTCGAGGGCCTCGCCACGGAATCGGCTCGGCTGGAATCGGATTCGGCGCGCGCCGCGGAGGTCCAGCAGACACGGCACGCCTGGACCGCGGCCTACGAGCTGTGGAAACTCGCGCAGAATCCGCGATCAGTGCCCGCCGCCCCCCGCGTCGAAGCACTGATCTCCTATGCCGATGCGGCACGGAGCTGGCTGATGGCCCTGCTGGACCGGAAAAACTCGGCCGATCTTTTGGCGCAAGAACAGCGCATTGCTCAGGTTGTCGACGAGTATCGCCAGGCCGATCGCAAGGTCCGCGAGTTGCTGCGAACGTTGGAAGCGCAGCCGGTCGCCGCACCGGGCACGGCGACACTCGGCTCGGGTGAGCTGCCGCCGGTCACGCTGTCCGAAGCGCAGTCACCTGCCGCATCCGCATCGGCCGACCGTCGGGAACCGTGGCTCGACCTGCCACCTCCGGCGCCCCACAAGGAAGTGGACCTCGGCCATGCCGCCGGTGTCACCGATGTCGGCCGCCGGAATACGAACCAGGACGACTTCGCCATCGCGACCGCGGTGATCAACGGGGAACGGGTGACGCTTGCCGCGGTCTGTGACGGCGCCTCCGGGGAAGCGATCCGCAGCGACCGTGCTGCTGCCGTCGGCTCGGCCGCGGCAGGCGCGGTCCTCGAACAGGAGGCCGCCGCCGTTGTGGCGGGCCGGACCTGGGATCCGGCGACCGTGCTGGCGAAGGCGACGCAGGCGGCCCAGGACGCGGTGCTGGACCTGATCTCGCGGGAGTTCCCCGACTGCAATCTGCCACCGGAGAGCACGATCGTGCTGTCACTGGTCACCTCGACCCAGTTGTTCACGGAATGCGCCGGTGACTCCCGTGCGTACTGGATTCCGCTGGACGGCGGTCCGGCAGTCCAGTTGACCACCGACGATTCGGCACTGCAAAGCTACATGGACCTGATGGGACTGAGCGCGGAACAGGCCGCACGCATGCCGCACGCGTCCTCGCTCCTCCGTGGCCTCGGCGTGAAAAACGAATGGCGCGAACCTAATCCGACCGCCCACCAAATGACCGGCCGCGGCGTGGTCGCGCTCGTTTCCGACGGTCCGATCAAGAAGATCGGCACGCCGGATGCGATCGCGGACCAGGTCCGGACCCAACTCACCCGAACATCGGGGAATCTCCTCGCCGCAGCGCGCGGATTCGCCACCGCCGCCGTCGACGCCGGCAGTCGCGACAACGTCACCGTGGTCCTGATCACCAGACCCGACCGCACGGACCGAGCCGGCTCCCCGCCGACCGCAGCGGCGGCGTCACCGTGGATTTCACCCACACCCACCGGGACCGCGAAGCCTGTCGATCCGCGCACTCTGCCCTGGGCCGGCCAGTCGCGGCCGGGTGACGGTCCCACGGCGCTTGCGCAGCCATCGAGTCCATGGCGCGCACGCCCAGCCGCCGAACCCACCCGCGCAGCCGGTTCGACGATCTCCATATCGATCGGTGAATCACCCGTCGCGGATAGTCCCACACCGCGGGCGCCCGCACCGCGGCCGAACGGGGTTCGACGGCAGCCAGCCAGCGGTGCCACGCCGCCCACCCGCAACGAGATCGCCGACGCCCTGGGCGTCGCACCGCGCAGAGTCGACACGGATGTGGCGATCGGAGCAGTCCCCGGCTGCGTGACGCCATGGACCGTTACACGGTTCAATCCCGGTGAATCCGGAGACCCGGAGTAGTCCCGTACCGAGCATTCCGGTGCGTCTCCGGGGAAACCGACTATGGAGCGCCTGTCGCCCGCTCATTCGCCGGGCGTTGGAAAAGGCGCAGCGTCGGGTCTCGGAAATCACCGAAGAGGAACTCGCGCCACTGCGGGCGCTGGGCGTGCGAACCACACCGCTGCATTTTGGAAACGGTTGGTGTGATCGATCCGCTGATCGGTCACATCGACGATTGGCGCACGCGACGGCTTCGGTATACCTTGGGTCGACTCGTCGCCGACGTGACGACCGTCGCAATAGTCGACGAGAACGAAATCCTGAAAGCTATTCCCCACTACGAACGGCTGCGGGGCATGATCGTCAACGCGCACCCATTACTTGGGAGCAGTGCAAACTGCGTTGTCCGTTCCGGCCGCCCGGGACATTATCCGGGCACGTGATGATCGGTCCAGCACCACAGCGCGAGAGAATTCCTGGTACGACCGGATCCCGATGGCCAACCCAGTGGATAGGACCGGCCCGGCATTATGTCCTGTGGAGGTCTGGAAGGGCGGTGAACATCGTGGCTGGCCGTAAGCGGCATTCCGCGGATGACATCGTGCAGCAAGCTGCGCCGTGTTGCGCGATAGAGGGCATGGAGATGAATTACGAACAACTCCCAGCTCAACGATGCACACCCCGCCCGCTGCCCGACCTTGTTCACCACCACGCCGACACCCGACTAGATTATCCGCCCGAAACCGTGACGACGGCCGCATAACGCCACGACGGCACCGCCCTGCCTCCTGCCCACGTAGAGGGTGTCGGCCAGGCCGGAACAACCACCAATGAGCCCCGCGCCCGACGAACGCGGCCGCATCCGCGCCGCGATGAACCGTATCCTCGACGGCAAACCGCAGCGCTGCAACGGAGCACTCACCATCGCTGCCCTGGCACTGTAAGCCGACGTACCGAGACGCACTCACACAACGACATCCGGACCTGAGAAACGAGTTCTACGCCTGGGCCGCAGAGTGCAGCGCCACACCCGCGGTTGAAGCGCAGCTCCGGGCGACCATCGTGGAGCTCAAGAAGACAATCGCCAACAGGAACGCCGAATTCGCCCAGCTCCACGCCGAGGTTCCGCGCTCGTGACCGTGGTGAACCAATGCACCCTGGAGAACCAGTACCTCGGCGAGCCCCGTCCCGGCTTGTTGCAAATAACGGGGACGATTCCCGTACCGCGGCAGCGGTGTTATCGTACGCCAGGCTAGCCGAGCAACCTGTCGAAGGCGCGCTCCAGCGCCGCGGTTTTGGCGACGGTCCGGTCTGGTCCGCCGGTCACTCAGGTCTGGTATTCGAGTGAAAGACGGCCCCCAAAGGTGATGACGACTATGTTCATCACAGCGGCACTGTCTTGGGCTGCGGCTTGGTCGTAGTCCATCACCGCGCCTGCCGATCCCCGGAAATCGTGTGCCTGAATGCCGTCGGGTAGCGCCAAGGCGGGAACCGGCCCCCAGTTGGTGACAATTACAGAATTCTCGCCGAGTTCCACCTTGCGCAGAAACCTCCGATGGATGGTCTGATTGGTGAAATTGGCCGAAATGGAATTCAGGACCGCGCGCCCAAGTCCGTACAGGTCGACTTCGGGGTCCACCAAGACCGCCGCGTGGTCAGCGCCAATGACGTTCGTGCCGCTCTCGGTTGCACGACGGGCTGCAGGCGGGTCCGCAGATCAACCGCCGATACGAAGGTGAACGGGGTCGGCCCGTCAGCGTCCGAGAGATCGTGTGCGGCGAGCCGTGCCGCCGTCGCGACGATTCCGTGGACAGTCAAACCATGTTGTTTAGCGAGAGGGAACAGCGCCGAGGTTTTGTCCTGGGTGAGCCGTACCCGTCCATGCCGGGCATGTTGTACGACCGGTTCCCGCGGAGGTGCGGGTGACGGCATCTCAGGGCCGGGCATCTCGACTTCCGCAGACAGCGGCTGTTTCTCGATGCCGTTGGCGCCGAGAAGCTGTTCGGCCGACTTCGGGACAGGGTGTTGAGTGATTGCACCGGCCGCTCCCGTTTCGGTGACCTGGCTGTACAACCTGCACAACGCTTCTAGGTACCGGAGCGACGCCATGCCATCGGCGATGCTGTGGTGAGTGAGCAAAGTCAGGCGGAAGTCGTTGTCCTGCTGAGCGATTTCCACCGCGCACACTTCGTCTTCGGCCACTATGGCGGCGGCGCCAGTAGGTAGTTCGCCGACAGGGCTTGCCGCGACACGGATCCGGGCCGGAGCCGGTGGCGTGAGCAGCAGATCGTAGTTTCCCTTGCCATCCGCGACGATCCGTCCGGAGAGCAATGGGTAGGTGCGCTGCAGGGCGGCGAACGCGATTGCCAGCGACTCGTTATCGATTTTTCCGGTGCCGATCACCGAATACGCAACGGCGGACCGCATACCAGCGAAGAGCTTCTCGGGCGGGTCGAGGGTGCGTTGATAAACGTCAGTTGCAGGGAGCATGTCCGCAATCTACCCGGATATAGGCAATGCCCTCGAAAATTCGATACGTACTACTTTGGCAGCAAGCTGACAGTTCTGTGGGATGGGGCGCATGCGCCGTTACATTGACGCAGGTGTGGTTCGTATTGGGTGGGTCACGTGTAGGTTAATGGGATGTCGCCGGAGGCATCCGGCCGCATGATAATTCAGGGCGCTGGTTCCCGGTCGGGTCCGGCGAGATGATTAGCGATTTTGTGGCGGTCACGAATATTAAGGCGTTCGCTCACCTCGGCGACCGGAAAACTGACTACAACCGCCACCGCAGATATTTCGCTTTGGGCTACGAAACCCGAGCCGGATACGCTGCGACCTGCAATCACCGACAACCGGCTCTCGCACACCCCCGGACCGATCAATAGGGTCCCCAGCTCGCCGCGTTTGCATCGACGTGGGCAAGGCAAGGACCGCGCGCCACGTTACGAAGAAACTTGACATGCGGCCCTGTCCCGATCAGCGGTCTATCCGATACCGGCGGCACCCGGCGACACCGCCCTGGATCCTGCGAAAATAGAGCAAGAAGTCATACCGATCTCGGCGACCGCCTCCCTGGATCGGACCTGACGAGAAAGGTAACGACTAAGCAGGGCAGGGCTCTTGTCGCGCACAGCATTGCGAGGACTTGAGAAAGTCACCAACCGGTTCGTAGAACTGGACCGCCGCATCACCACGATCTCACCCAAGGTGCTGACTCAGCGGCTACGGCAGCTGGAACGCGATGGTCTGGTCGTGCGCACCTTCCACCCCGGGGTCCCACGGAGAGTGAAGTACGAGATCAGCGACCTGGGACGCAGCCTCGCGCCGCTGTTCGCGACACTCGCCGAATGGTCGGTCAACCTCGACAAGGTCGAACAGGCCCGACAGGCCTACGACGCCAGCAATCGAAAGCTCCCCCCTCCAAAGTGATCCGAAGGCCCGCCGCGCCGGATTCGGGCTGGACCTGCTCGGCCACATCACACCGTCTCCGCCATCTACACCCCGGTCTACTGCGTGACTACGATCCGCGCCGCGGCACTGAACCGTGACGACTACTGCACCTCGGTCCGAGAGCCGCAGCGTCGACCGATGACGGGCGCATCCGGCCTGCGGCATTTCCGCCGGATTTTCGGATCGGCAATGATTATTGTGTCCCAACGGCGGCCGCGTTGGCTCCTTTCGCTTGCCTGTGCGCCGTGCTGGCGTCATCCTCTGTGGGTGCAGTAGGTTGCTGCTCGACCAGGATGGCAGTGGCGAGGTCGAAGAGCTCGCAGAACAGTGTGCGCTGGTCGGGCGTGAACCGGTCTGGGAGTGCGCGCTTGAACTGCGGCAGCGCGGAGAAGCTTTCCATGGCG
>NZ_JBJZOK010000053.1:0-32440 GCF_047200615.1 Nocardia sichangensis | reverse complement strand
GACCACGAGCTCCGGCCCCGATTCAACAAGTTGGTACCTCTCCACTCATCGAGGCTTGACACAAAGAGGAGCCGTTAGCGAGATCGGCCCGAATCCTCACAGTCATCAGGTGTTGGACCGTACTCGTGCGTATTCGCCGATCAGCCTATGCAGTGCGTTTGCATGACTGCGCGCGTGGCGATTGTGGAGTTCGACTCGAGTCGACGCCCTGACTGGGCGGGACGGGGCCGATTCGTGTGAGTGTGTAGGCCTTTTCGTTCGGTTCGGCAGGGTTCGTGGCCACTGATCGGTCGAGCAGGATCCACGCCGACGGCTCGTGTTCGGGACTCGCATGCCGATCTGGACGAACTCGAACAAGCTGACTCGCAACACTGTCCGGGGGGACATGATCGACTCTGCGGCGAGCGCACGAGCGTAGAACGCAGCTGTCGCCCTCGGCGGCCGAGTGATGCTCACGAGCGCCATGGCAAACACCTTCCAGCGGACGCGTGATCTATTTTGGCTGACGCTGAAATGGATAGCAAACTATTGCGCAACGTTGGACGTGGATCACATAGGGGCGGCCATGGTGAGAGACGCTTTCGAGATGGCGCGTC
The DNA here is from genome assembly GCF_047200615.1 of Nocardia sichangensis. Classification (NCBI taxonomy): domain Bacteria; kingdom Bacillati; phylum Actinomycetota; class Actinomycetes; order Mycobacteriales; family Nocardiaceae; genus Nocardia; species Nocardia sichangensis. The sequence continues at coordinate 31,844 of NZ_JBJZOK010000053.1, read as the reverse complement.
TACATGCATCGGCGACTCCTCAGCTACCGGTGGACTACCACCCGATCGGCAGATGAGGGAATTCTCGGGTCTTGCACTGCGTGCGCAGCTTCGTGGCACGTCGATAGAGCTTGAGGAACCGTCAGGGCCCCGAAGCGGTATCGGTCCATGGCCGAACTTTACGATTCGCGGCAGTGTGAGTCCACAAGGCTGACCTACCCAGGCGGGGCCGCTGAACGACATTCTGCGAGTCGGTCGACTCCCTGGACATCTGGCCTTTCCGTGGCAGCGCAGAAGTGGAGGAGGCTGATCGGTGCAGGTCGGCGGCGGATCAGCGCCACGCTCTTCGCGAGCTCGGTCGTCATGGCACAGTAGGCAGGATCTTTCGATATCCTAAGGAGGACATGCGGTGCCAGGTGAGGATCCACCCGGTCCAGCAGGATCGACTGCGGGCGCCTCGGCTCGCTTTGCTGGACGAGGGGACGCAAACTTGAGAACTGCCGGGCCTGGCGCGCCGTGCTCCTCGGCCGTCCGGCGCCCGCACTGCTCGCTTCCGTACGATGTCCAGACTCATCGATGAACGTTCAGAGGACATTGTCGCGACAGCGAACCTCCGACGCCGACCGGAGCGGCTTGTTCAACGTGGAGATCGCGCCGTTCTCGGCGACTCGGACCGCCGAGGATCCGGAGCCCGGCGAGAAGTCGTCCTTCGAGTGTATTCTCGGCCGTGACGGGGGTCGGCCGTAGATGAGATGCTGGTCGGTTTGGCGGGGCTGCGCCCCGGACGAAATGGGCCTCGGGCCTGCCTTCGCCGTCCCGAAGCTACTTGACCGGCGCGGCCTTTCGATCGACGACATGGACTGGGGGAGCTGAACCAGGCATTCGCCTGCCAGGCCGTGTATTGCCGCGGCCGGCTCGGGATTGATCCGGACACATTGAATGTTCACGGCGGCGCCATCGCAGTCGGCCACCCCTACGGCATGTCCAGAGCTCGCCTAGTCGGGCACACGCTGCTGGAGGGACGTCACCGCGGCGTCCGGTCTGTAGTGGTGACCATGTGCGTAGGTTGCGGCATGGGTGCCGCCGGCCTGTTCGAAGCGTTCCCAACGACTAAGTAGCGAAGTCGGTTGGTCGGCACACCCTAGATACTCGCCTACATCATTTCGACGGCACGGCGTATCGGTACTCGCCGCGCGGCGAGCCAAGGGACTCGCCGAGACTGCGGCGCTGGCACGCGCGGCGGGCAGCATCGCCCTCGAAGTCCGTGTCCACGTCCCTTCCCCCAAGCGAAGTGGGTTCCCTCCTCCTGGCAGCTGACACCGCCATCTTCGATATGTGTCCCCGAGGCTGGGCTGGGCTGCTCTCTCGGCTCAATGCTGACGCGATCTGACCTCACATGCAAACCCGCCGTGTCGCGCTTCATACCTCCAGCGTCCCTGAATTCGGTGAGTTCCGCTGCAGCTCCGGCATGGGGGCAGGATGCGGCGGTATCTTCTGCTCGGGAAAGCTGGGGATTCTTGGCGGCATTGGAGAGATCGCGTCGATGCCCAGTTCCATCTGTGCCTGATCTACGACATGACCGGCTTGATGAAGCGCCTGCTGGATGGTGATAGCGAGCCGGTACTCCGTGTATGACGCGAGACCACCACTTCCAGAGGAGATTTTGGTGTGAAAGGCAGGCACTACTGGATCAAGATCGGTCGCGTCGAACATTTCCTGCAATTGGTGGACAAGATATTTGATTTGCTGTAGGGCCGCCAACCCTACGGTGGCGGCTCGTTGCGCGGTGATGACCACCGTACCATCGGCGGCGCGCCAGACCTCGGAATGGCTCTCCAGGACGGTCCGCAGGGTTGAATACGCTGCTGCGGAGATCCCAGTCATATTTGCGGCAGTGGGCTTTTCGGGCGGTGCGTCGGGTGTGGTTACAGGTGGTGCTACCGCGTAGTCGGGAGCTCCGAGCAGGTCGACCAGAGCCTGCAACTGGATTCGAGCTTCGACTACATAGTCGGCCAGTGCGTCCGACGCCATGTGCGGAGGCTTGAGCCGCACCTGCCAGTTCTTGGGCTGCGGACGAGGCGGGGTTGGCGACGGTCCAGGAGACGGCGACGGCTGTGGATCGGTCGCCCCCTCCGCCAAGTTTATCTCCATATGAGCCAGGTTTGTTCGAAGCTGATTTGAAATCGCATTAACCTATACAACGCCGCGTGCACTTCTCGGCGACAACCCTTGGCACCTTGCTGCCATGACGGCCCGGTGCGACGGGTGGTGTGGCGCACCTGTCGCACCGGAGATTCCCGAGATGCCAGGCGTTGCATGTCAGCCGCCCGGCCCGAATTCGAGGGCGCGACTTTTATGCCGAGTCAAGACCGCAAAGCAAATATAGGGAAATGCGTAGATTGTTCCGGGTGCACAAGCCGGAGCTGAGGGGCGCTGGCCGGGGTGCCTCTGCGGTGTGATGGACCTGTCGGCGGGCTGCTGCTCGGAGAGGTCTCGGTGAATGTCTGCGCACTGCTGGAGTGCCGTTCGGTGGGCGCCTTTGTGCCTTTACCGCCGGGGCTGGCCCAGAACCCCACGGCACAGCTTTTAGAAGCACCTTGACACGGCACTGGCCGTCCAGCGTTTCGGCCAGCGCAGCACGTTTTCGTGAAGAGGTACCTGGTGCGGTTGCACGGCATCGGCGGCGGACCGTACGTCTGACCCGTCAGGTGCGGACGATTGGTGTGGGAGCTGGCCGGGGGGGCGATTGCCCGCCTGCTGTCGCGGTGGGCGCTACGGATTTTCCCAACATACCCCGCCGTGCGGGTCGTTTGCGTACCCCGGTATGGAAGCGGCCGCTGCTGCGCGCGCTGAGCGTGGACGACTTCGCGTTACGCCGCCGAAACCGCCTGTTAGCGGTCAGTAGTTTCTCCCCGCTGGTGGACAGTTCGCCTAACACAATGGCGGACACGAGATTTCCCGACACTCGCAGGTGTTTCCGCTCTGGTGAAGGACGCTCGCGGTCTATTCAGCAGAGTCTTGTGATGTGTTGGACAGTGCCCGGACCGCCGAGGAGACGGAGTTGCGCAGCCGGTCCAGCGGGTAGTCGGTCCCAAGGACCATGCGCCGCAATTGCGGCATGGCCAAGCTCCATCCGACCAGGCCGAGGGTGAAGAACAGCAGTGCTCGCGGGTCGTCGCCGGTGGTGGTGGTTTCGGTGGCGTGGATCTTGTCGAGGTAATGCTCGGTGCGTGCCTGTTCATCGGGGACCGGTTCGTCGCCGAGTTCGAGCGCTTCCCACAGGAGCAACCGCAGGGCTTCGGGATGAGCGCGGTGGTAGTCGAACAGCGCGCCCGCGTAGGCGTCGAGGTCTTCGTCGTCGCGGGGTGGGACAGCCTCGGCAAGTTCGGTCATCAATCGTTCCAGCACCGCACCGAACAGCGCCTTCTTATCGCCGAAGTAGTCGTAAATGGCCCGCTTGTTGGCCTTCGCGGTGGCTGCGATGCGATCCACCCGTGCGCCCGCGACGCCATAGGTGGCGAACTCGCTTGCCGCGGCAGTGAGGATGCGTTCCTTGGTTGCCGCTGAGTTGTATGCCACAAGGTGAATTGTAACGAACCAGTTCGTTTGACATCGAATCTCGTCGACTCCTACCATTCGAACTAACTAGTTCGATCGTTTTGGAGATGCTGATGACCCCCACTCGAACCTCGGCGACCGATGCCGGAACGAAGGTGCGTCCGCTGTTGTTCGCGGTGATGGCGATCTGCAGTGGCGTGACCGTGGCGAATGTGTATCTTGCACAACCTTTGCTGACGTTGTTCGCCCGTGCACTCGGGATCGCACCGTCGTCGGCTGGGTGGGTGGTGACATGCGCACAGTTCGGCTATGCCGCGGGAATCTTGTTCCTGGTGCCGTTAGGTGATGTGTGCCGACGACGGCCGCTGCTGATGGTGATGCTGGCCGTGACGGTGCTTGCGCTGCTGTTGGCTGCGCTGTCGCCAGGCCTGTCGCTGCTGGCGGCGGCCGCGGCGCTGGTCGGCGGATTCACCGTGGTCCCGCAAGTGCTCGTGCCGCTGGCCGCCGAACTCGCCCCGCCGCAGCGGCGAGCCTCGGCCGTGGCCGGAGTCCAGATCGGACTGATGACCGGAATCATCGGCTCCCGTGTGATCGGTGGCGCGGTCGGTGAGGCATTGGGGTGGCGGGCGGTCTACGTGCTCGCGGCCGTGCTGACCGCAGCATCGGGGTTGCTGACCGTGGCTCTGATTCCGCGAGAACCCCACCGCAACAACACGATCGGCTACGGGCAGTTGCTGGCGTCCCTGCCGCGGCTGCTGCGCAGCGAGCCGGCGTTGCGGCAGTCGTGCCTGCTGCACGCCAGCCTGTTCGGTGCCTACAATGCCACCTGGACCTCGCTGGTGCTGGTACTCACCCACAACCCGTATCACTTCGGCACCGCGGCCGCCGGCTTGTTCGGCATGCTGGGTCTGGCGGGTGCGTTCGCCGCACCGTGGGCCGGACGGTTCATCGACCGGCGCGGCCCGCTGCCGATCATCACCGCCGCGCTGGTGCTGGCCCTGGTCTCGGCGGGAGCGTACGCCCTCGGCCGGACCGTGCTCGCGTCGATGATCGTGGCGATCGTCGCGGTGAATGTCGCGGTGCAGTGGAGCCAGATCGCCAACCAGGCCCGCATTTTCGCCTACCTACCCGAGACGCGCAGCCGCGCCAACACCGTCTACATGGTCGCGGTCTTCCTCAGCGGCGCGATCTGCGCCGCTGCGGCGGGCGCCTGCTACGCCGGCCTCGGCTGGGTCGGCGTGTGCGCGCTGCAAGCGCTGCTCGCCGTCACCGGTCTCACGGTTCTGCCCTTCGCGCGACGCTACGACCGAAACCATCGCACCCCGGTAACAGCGTGAATGCCAACGACTTTCCCACCACTATCAACCCAGGAGATTCCCCGATGACCTGCCCGCCATGCCCGCCGCCGTGATGAAGTTTTTCGCCGCGTCCCAGTCCGCTGATGCCGACACCTGGGCCGATGCCTTCGCCGTCGACGGCGTGTTCCACGATCCGATCGGTGAGCCGCCGATCGTCGGCCGCCCCGCGATCCGCGAGTTCATCGTCTCGGTGCTACCCAATTTCAGTCCGTTCCTCGGCCTGACCCCGCGCGAAGCCCACACCGTCGGAAACTCGGTCGCGGTCTGCTGGTCCGGAGCCGCCGTCACCACCACCGGAACCCCGGTGAACTGGTCGGGGATCAACGTTTACGACCTCGATGACGACGGACTCATTCACGAAGCCCGCGCCTATTTCAACCGAGCCATCTTCCAAGCCCAACTCGACCGATAAGACCGGCCGAATCCGACCCCAACCCGCCCACAGGATCAACAGCAGCGGTGAAGCCCATCCGGTCGCTGAAGGCGAAGGTCCGTGCCCTGACCCATCGGTTGTCCCAGCAGAGTCTGAGCTATGTGATCACTCGGCTCAACTAGATTCTGCGTGGTTGGTCCAATTACTTCAAGCATGCCGTGGCAAAAAACTCGGTTCGCCGTTCTCCAGAAGTTCGTCTGGAAGCGAATGATCGTGATGTTGCAGATTCGGCATCGCTGGCATTGGACCGATATCCGCCGCCGCTACATCACCCGCACCGGGCGGTGGTTGCCAATCACAGCGGCGAACGGGACCGTGTTGTTCGACCTGAACAGTGTGACGGTGGGCCGTTATCGCTGGCGGGGCAACAAGATCCCGAACCGATGGACGGCCCTTCAATCAGCCTGACGGCAGAAACCGTGGAGAGCCCGGTGCGTCGAGAGGCGCACGGCGGGTGTGCGCCGTGTGGCGCTGTGTTGCATCCCCGGTGCAGCCGGGAGGAACTCGGAAGGAGGTTCTTGGGTCACCTGACTACCTGGAGGTGAAAGCTGAAGGGGACAACAGCATGTCAGGGAAGCGGTAGCCGTCTGGAGGCGTTCGGGGCGGGGTGCCGCGAGACCCGCGCGATATGGTCAAGGCTGGATTGCTTGAAGCCCAATCCCCAGCGATGAAAGTGCGCATCCGCCGGAACAACGCCTGAAACCGGTGGCACATCGTGTCCGGGTATGAACCCGAGACCCGGGCAACTTCCGTGGTGTGCGGCACCACCCGGTGAGGGTGGGCAAGGGGATGAGTGGGCGGCCTACGTCGTGCTCGGACGTGCAACGCAGACGTACCACGGGATCGCCTACGGGGTGCGAGCCCTATGGCGACGGAGTGTTCGTAGTAGTCGCGGGAGTAACGCCTCGCCGAGGAGCCCGGGAAAGCCGGAGCGCAGGGCGAAGGGACACAGGTGTTTTCGATGGTGATGACCGGGAGGTATGCGAAATGCAGGACGCTGAAACGGTCCTCGCTGTCATTCGGGAACGCGGCAGGCGTGGCCTGCCGTTGGAGCAGTTGTATCGGCAGCTGTTCAACAAGGAACTGTTCCTATTGGCCTACGGGCGCATCTATTCCAACGAAGGAGCGATGACGCCGGGGGTCACCGGGGAAACCGTGGACGGCATGTCCCTGGCCAAGATCGAGGCGATCACCGACGCGTTGCGGCGTGAGTCGTATCGGTGGTCTCCGGCCAGGCGGGTGTATATCCCGAAGAAAAATGGGCGTAGACGCCCACTGGGTATGCCACCGTGGTCGGACAAGATCGTCGCGGAGGTAGTGCGCATGCTGCTCGACGCGTACTACGACGTCCGGTTCTCCGACCACTCGCATGGCTTCCGGCCGGGCCGGGGCTGCCATACCGCTCTTGATGAGGTGGTGTCGGTCTGGAAGGGAACACGTTGGTTCATCGAGGGTGATATATCCGACTGCTTCGGGTCTCTCGACCACAAGGTCATGCTCGCGACGCTGTCGGAACACATCCACGACGGCCGGTTCCTGCAACTGATCGAGCGGATGCTCAAAGCCGGGTATCTGGAGGACTGGCAGTGGCATGCAACGCTTTCCGGCGCGCCACAAGGCGGTATCGCATCGCCCGTCATGTCCAACATCTATCTGGATCGACTCGACCGGTTCGTGGAACAGCAATTGATACCGGAATACACCCAGGGCACACGTCGTCGCAGCAACCCGGCATACCAGCACGTCACTAACGAGATCGCGCGGGAAACCCGGCACGGCAACCGGGAGGCGGTGCGTCGGCTCCGGTCGGAACGCCGCACCCTGCCCAGCCAGGACCCCGGTGATCCCGGATACCGGCGGCTGCGTTATGTCCGCTACTGCGACGACTTCCTGCTCGGGTTCGCCGGTCCCAAACACGAAGCCGAACAGATCAAGTCGAAGATCAGGGCGTTCTTGCGCGAGGAACTCGAGCTGGAACTGTCCGAACCCAAGACGTTGATCACCCACGCCACCAGCCAGGCGGCGCGGTTCCTCGGCTACGAGATCAGGACCCAACACGCCGATGACAAGATCACTCGACACCGTCGAGCAGTCAACGGCGCGATCGGCCTGTTCGTGCCCAAGACCGTGATCCGGGAACGATGCGCCCGCTACATGAGCAAAGGCAAACCCGCGCAACGCGGGCCGCTGTTGTTCGACGACGACTTCACCATCGTCGCCACATACGGGTCCGAATACCGCGGGTTCGTCCAGTACTACCTGATGGCCCAGGACATCTTCCGTTTGCAGCGGTTGCAGTGGGTCATGGAAACCTCGATGCTCAAGACCCTGGCCGGCAAGCACAAGTCCACCGTCACCAAGATGGCCCGCAAATACAAGACGACCATCGACACCGGTGACGGACCCCGGACCTGCTTCCAGGTCACCGTCGCACGCGAGGACAGGAAAGCGCTGATCGCCCGCTTCGGCGGCATCCCGCTCGCACGGCAACGCACCGCAATCATTGTCGATCGAAACCCGCCCCTGGCCACCGCCAACCGCAACGAGCTGATCCACCGTCTCCTTGCCGAAAAGTGCGAGCTCTGCGAGTCGCCCACCGGACTACAAGTCCATCACGTGCGCAAACTCGCCGACCTCGACAAGCCAGGGCGGCCCGACCGCCCAGCATGGATTCGCCTGATGGCCAAACGGCGACGCAAGACTCTGGTCGTCTGCCGCACCTGCCACCAGGACATCCACGCTGGACGGGCCACTGCCACCACCCGGAAATAGAACACTGGAGAGCCGGATGCGGGGAAACCCCGCCTGTCCGGTTCGGGAAGAGGCCGTCGGAAAAGGACCCGAGCCACGGGCACCTCGTCGGCGGCCCACTTCACTCGGCGAGAGGTCCGGGGAAACGGGGCAGGAGCAATCCCGCAACCGCGCCCCGGGCCTACTCAGCGATCGGGAGGTCGCCAGTAGCTGGGCGGGATTCGTTTGCGGAGCAGGTCTGGGTTCGCGCGGCCGAACATCTGGCGTTTGAGCATTTGATCGCAGCTCGGTCATGGCAGCTGGTGTTGTCGCAGAACTGGCGCCGGACCCGCAGCACGATGACGACCTCGCGGCCAGTGATCGCCGCGTCGGCCAAACGGCGCCGGTAGCGGCTGTGCACCCGACCCCAATGCGCCTCAACACATCCCCACATGGGTCAATCACCAACTGTGTGCCAGAGCCACATTTCGAAGAGCGTCGACAGGCGGGCGAAAGGCGGAAGCTTTGATGGTCCGCCCGGTCGATGGCGGTAAGCTCGGCCCGGAGGTCCGCGTCATGTCCGACTGTGCGGAGACGCCCCGCTCTCGGTGGATATCTCGGCCGCTAACACCAACGAACGACGCCGAGGCGCTGCGGCCGCTGGTCGAAAGCGGTCCCAGCCACCAGCTCGCGGCAGGGTCCACCGTCAGGGCAAACTCGGCGAGCTGCACGCCGACAACGCATGCGATACGACCGAACTGCGGCGACACGGTGCAAGACCACGGGATCGACGCCCGCATGTCTGCGATGGCACCGAATCCTCCCAACGCCTTGGGGCGCGGCGGATTATCGAGCGCACGAGATGCGCAGACCCTGCGCCGTTGCAGCGCTGCTGTAGGAACTCCAAGATCTGAAGCTCAAGCGCTCTCAGTGGGGTAAACGATCTCTCGATCGACGTCACGTGACGACGGCTCGGCTATGTCTATGTCTGTGTCCGTAGGCTTCGTCGGTTTGTGTCGCATCAGGTGGGCCTTCGCGGCATCCATCGGGGTGACTTCGGAAATATGACCGGCAACTTCGTCATTGCCCTATGGAAAGGTCCTGGTCTCCATACCAGCTCTTCTGGGGGCACGGCCAGTCGTATCTCTGGAAGAGCGTCGAGAAGTTGCTCGATGGCCTCCTGAGCGATCAGGTACGCAACGGACTTGGCAGGGCAGGCGTGCGGTCCGGCGCTCCATGCCAGGTGGGATCGATTCCCAGTATGGTCTCCGCCACGGATCTCGGGGTCATTGTTGCATGCGGCCAGGCTGATCAGTACCGGTTGGTGGGCAGGTAACCAGGTGTTGTCTAGAAGGATCGGTTGTCGCGGATAGGTTGCGCAGAGATTTGCCAGCGGCGGGTCGTTGAATAGCACCTCATCCAATGCGTCTCGCGTCGACAGACTTCCCCCGAGCACATCACCCCCAAAACGGTCGTCGGTCAGAATCAGCAAGAGGGTATTGGTGATCAAGTTCTGCTGCGGTTCTATGCCGGCACCGTAGAAACTGATCAACTGGGAGAGCACCTCGGTGTCGTCGAGGTTGGCAGGATGGTGAGCAAGCCGCGAGGTGACGTCGTCCGCTGGCTCAGCGCGCCGCAACTGAATCAACTCGATCAGCGCCTCGCTGAGTGTCCGCATGCCGTGGATAGCCTCGACGGTATCGAAGATCGCTGCCATTTCGGTTGCGACGCGGTGCCCCAGGTCCGTCGAGCAGCCGACAAGTTGGTTGAGGGTCTCGAAAACGAGCGGAAATGCGTACTCGGACACCAAGTCGGCCGAATCAGTCTCGCAGAAGCTGCTGATCAGCGGTACAGCGATCTTCTCGACCTTCGAATGCAGCGTGTGTAGGTCGATCCCGTCGATACTGGCTGTGTATGTCTGCCGATACCGGGCATGCGTTTCGCCCGTGTTGCGGGAGGCGTTCGGGTGCCATTCCATCATCGGCTTGACGGGGGAGTCGTTAGGGATGCTTTGTTGCCAGGTCCGGGGGTCAGCGGGAAAGTGCTCGGGGTCGTTGAGGATTCGCAATGCCGTGCGGTAGCTGATCACCAAGGTGGCGGGCACATTTGGAGCCAACTCCATTGGAACCAGCGAACCGTGTTGTCGGCGCATCTGGCGGTAGCCGCTGTGTGGGTCGGCGGCGAACTTTCGGCTGCGCAGACAAACTTGAGGCGGATCGCTACTGACGGGCGAACCTTGGACGGGGCCGATTTGGGAAGTGGAGGTGTCGGGCATGGGCATCGGTGCTGGTGGTGTGGTCACAGATTTGGCTCCGAACAAAGTTGCAAAATATCGGTGAAGAGCATCCCTGCGGGAACACATGGCTGCGGCGGAGCGCATCGAGAAGACGCTTGAGTCATATTTTCGCCTGAGCGGGCTGAGGTTTGATTTAATCCTTTAAGCTGACTTTACAGCTTTCTCTCCAGAACGTCACGTTGGGCTGTTGATTGATCGCGGCTCTGCATCGATCTGCGACATCGTTGTGGTATGCCGCTGTCACCGCGAGATGGAGTGGTCAACTCCCATCACGTAGGGCGATAATACAATCCTTTTCAATGGTTGCCGTATCGTTGGCGAATGATCGGTCGACTTCGGCCGCGGCGCGTTAGGCCGCGTCGCGGAGTGACATGAATCCGGTTTGTGCGCCGCCGAGGCCGCGTTGGAATCGTGCGTCGTAGAGTTCGGCGTAGATGCTGCCTACGCGTGTCGACATGGTGCCTCCAGTGTGGTGGGTATGGGTGGGTAGCTCTGCGGTGGATGTCAGCAGGAGTGGGTGTTGGGCTGGCGGACAGGCCGTTTCGGCAGGTGAGAGGGGCCGACTGGCGTAGCCCTGACCGCCGATAACGGTTGCTATCGGCACCTCCCGTCGGGCGCCTCGTCAGGGCCACCGCCCGCGTTCAGGGCATCTCCGCAATCACATCCATCAGGACGCAACCGACCCTCAGTGCTGGAGCGGCGGTGGCGGACCCAGCAGAGATCGTGACTCGCCGTCGCGGCCTTTCTTAATATGTGCAGGATGGCGACACAGCCCGAAGATGAATGCGAGTAGCGATCGCACAGATGATTAGGGCGAAAACACGAACCGGGAGGTTCATGACGCCTTCTCCAGTGCCAGCGACGTGGCGGCGTGAACTCTCATTGGATCTCCACCGTCGGCCGCCGCAACTTCGGTCGAGCGGACCAGCCGTTTCACCGCTGTGGAGGCGTTACCTGAAGGCGATGCCTTTATCAGTTATGTCGCTGCATAGCGACACCTGTACCCTACTGAACCAACCGACCTTGGAAGCGAGGGCAACGGCTGCCGTTGACGTGCGTTCTGCTGATGTTATGTCCGGAAGAGCTGGTAGACTGGTTCGGAACCTTGGCGCCATACCGCAGAGCTTCCTGCGACACAACGGCGTGAGCGCAGCCCGCTGATCAGCCTGACTTACTGTCGTCGTAGTACCGCTGGTCACGGTCCAAGAAACAGTTGTTCGCACGGCAGGCGCGGCAGCAACCCACAGTCCTCGATGGTGTGACGTATCAATTCGATTGTGCACCAATGCCTTTTTCTCCAATCATGGATCAAGTTGCGTACTGCCGCAGTGGTGGCTGTGTAGTCGAAGACCATGTCGGCCAGCCAAATTCGCACGTGAACATCACCTTCGGGCGGGAACCATCCTCCGGTGGTCATGATCGGTCACCCTTCCCAGGCATTTCCGTGTCAATCTTTTCCGGATGGCGCTGGAGCCGGTACAGAAACGACACAAGCTGCGAAGACATCGTTGAGATCGCCCACCACCATGTGCTCGGCGCCGACGACATTGGCGACTTCGACGTGGGGTATGAGACTACGCAAGGCCTGGACACCGTGATCGGTGGCAGTATCGGATGCTGTGCCGCGAATCTGCAAGGTGGGCATACTCGCCCGTCGCGCGGCCTGCTTGAGGATGTACTGCAGGGCCGCAGCGGTGATATCGTCCCATACTCGGAAAAATCGTGAGGTCCGCTGCCAGTACCAGCGGCTGTCGGCGCCGCGACGCAGGTTCTTCTGCAACTCGTCGACGTCGCCAAATGTCCTGCGATTCGGGTTGTGTGCCGGACACCGTGCGAGCGATCGCGACGAGATTGTCGAATCCATCCGGCGCCGAGTTAGAGGAACGCCGGATTCGTTCGATGCCTTCGACTTCGACCTTAGGGGTGACATCGACAAACAGGAGTGCCGAAGCCAGACGCCGGGATCGGACGCCAGGGTCATCATGCTGCCGACCGCTCGACCCACAGACGCCCCTACAACATCGGACCTGTGCATCCCAGTGCGTTCGCGTAGTTGCATCATCACCCGCGCGACATCACCGGCGAGATCCTCGCAGGCGGACCTGGCGGGGGGCGACCAGTCACTCGCACCGCTACTACGCGCATCGAAGGTTGCGACAGTGTAACCGTCATGGTAAAGGATCTGCGCCGAGCGGCGCCACGAATGACGGGTTTGTCCGCCGCCGTGTGTGCCTTCGTCGACCAGCGCCGTTACCTCAACGTACTGCAACTCCTCGATGGTGAAGGCGTCGTGAGGCTCGACCGCGTCGAGACCTTGCGGGCTGATCCCGGCGTGTTCGTAGGTGGCCGTCGCCGTACCACGGGTCAGTTGCGCGTCGAAGCTTCGTGTGCCAAAGAGCTCTTCGCTGCGCAGCACCGACGACAGCACCCGCGGACATCGGGATCGATCCAGCCCGAGCATGTCGATCGCGTCGTCGGTGACGACGACCACCATCACCGCGCCCTCACCGATCGGGCAGCACTTCACGCGGGGCAGTGGTCCCGCCGGCGTCGGCCCGGCGGGCACTTCCTCAACAGAGCGGGCCTTCGGGCGCTGGGCGTTGGGGTTCAACGCGGCAATGGCGAAGTTCTTCACCGCCACCCCCACCGCCACCGCCTGATCGGGCGTCGCCGCGTAGCGGTCGAGGTGTTCCGAAGATGGCCGACAGAGAAGGTTCCTCTGTGGGCTGACCAGCAGTGCCGGAGGTCGGCAACGTCTCCAAGCCCGGCACCAGTGAGACTCTTCGGGCGGAGCGGGACCCCTGGCGGCCAGCATCTTGTCGGGCACGCCGAGGGCGACCTCGCGTCCACCAACCACGATGGTTTGCAGAGCCGACTGCGGTGCGCCGAACTCTTCCTGGATCACACCGAACGCGACGGCGTTGACGTTCACGGTCGACGGACCCCACTCTCTGGCCGGCATCATGGTCGGACCGATCAGAACCGCCTTCGCAGCGGCGTGGTTCACCGCACCGGGGATACCGCAGCTTGCAGCCAGTGAGGTGACGTTTACGATTCTGCGGTAGCGCGGGGTTCCTTCTTTGGCTTCCCCCCGTCCGGCGTCGCGGAAGTATGGTGCTGGTGCATGGCATAGCCGGAACGGCGCCAGTAGATGGATATCGATCATCGTTTGGAACTGCTCGTCGGTCATGCGGTGCAGCGGAGCATCCCAGAAATCTCCGGCGCTGCTGACGATGATGTCGATCCACCCACCGGCCCCTATGGCGAACTCGACCAACGCGTCCGGGACCGAGGTATCGGTCCGGTCCCCAGCGAAGGCAGCCGAGTTGTTGCCGATCTCGTCGGCCACTTCCTGCGCCAGGTGGCCGTCGATGTCTGCAACCACGATGTCGGCGAGCGCCTCGGCGGTCGGTCGACCGATGCCGTTGCCCGCCCCGGCAACGATCGCGGTCTTTCCATCGAGCAGCTTGCTGCTCGGGGTGGGGGTGATCAGCATGTCAGCAGCCTTCCCATCGCGGCGCGCGCTTCTCGATGGAAGCGCGAATTCCTTCTGGCTTTCAGGTCTCGACAGGCCGAGAACGTCGGCCCGACGCCAGCAATGATCGCGGCCTGCAGGTCATTGTCGGCTTCGAAGCCGACACGCCCGACACCATCGCCTGCGCTGCGGCACCGTCGAACGCTTGGTCGTTCAGTGCGATTGATCGTGGTCAGTAGCACACTCGGCCGTCCGACTTTGCGCTCGGTGAGTATCACGCCCTGTGCGGCATCGGTCATGAAGCGTTCCTTTGTTTTGGCTAGGGCAGAACGTCCATGGTGAGGGTCACCCAGGTACTACACTAGATACTAGTTGGCTAACTAGCAAGTTTTGCGATACTACGATGTGGAACCGCCGCAGGCCCAGATGTACCGCTAGGCGCAGACGACCTCGTCGACAACAGCCGCGGGTGGGCCGGTCAGCTGCAATCAATGTGCCCACTCGAGCGAATCTGGGCGAAAACTGCGATCATTCTGCTCGCATCGCGGGCATGATCCTCCGCGAGCCTGGCAGCGATCAGAGAGAGGTCGGTATCAGCCGCAGCTCACTACTTCGGTTCGAAGGATCAATGCATAGCCGAGGTCGCGGTGACAATCTGAGGTCTCCCGCATGTTGGTGGACGAATTGCGAGGTTCCGGCTGGGACGTGGTGATGGTAGCTGGCTTCGAACTCGTCGGGTGATCGCCAGCCAGCTTCCTCTGGATGCGCTGGGTGTTGTACCAGCCGTCGATGTAGACGAACAGTGCGGTCTCGGTCTCGTCACGGGTCCGCCAGGCCTAGCGATAGTCCAGTTTGGACTTCAATGTGGAGAAGAAGCGCTCCATCAGCGCAATGAACCGTCCTGGGCTGGTTGGGGGCTCCCGTTTTAGCAAGGGAGACTGTCAGTCATGGGTGCGTCACGGAGGTTCGACGAGGAGGCTCGCGCTCGGGCGGTGAGGATGTACCAGGACCGGATCCGCGAGTACGGCGGGTCGATGGCCGCGGCGCGCAGACATGTGGGCGCGTTGCTGTGCCGGCGTCGGTGTGGGAGTCCGAGGAGCTGAAGGCGCTGCGCCGCGAGGTGGCCGAATTGCGGAGGGCCACCGATATTTGCGGACGTTGCGGACGGCGAGCGCGTTTTTCGCAGCGGCGGAGCTCGACCGCCGACTGCGGTGATCGTCGACTACATCGACGCTCACCGCCACCGGTTCGGGGCCGACCCGATCTGCCGTGTGCTCACCGAGCACGGGGTCAAGATCGCCCCGTCCAGCTACTACGCCACGAAGAAGCGCGCCATCAGCGATGCGGTCTGGGCTGATGCACACGCGGCCGACGCGGTGTTCGACCTGTGGACGGCCAACCGGCGCGGCGACGGGATACGCAAACTCTGGCGCGCCGGCCACAACATCTGCCGCGACCAGGTCGCGCGGCTGATGCGACTGGCCGGGATCGACGGGGTCGTGCGCGGGCGGCGCACCACACGATCACCACAGAACGCGACCGCGACCGGCCTGCGCGGCATCCGGACCTGATCGGGCGGGCCTGGTCGCAACCGGTTCGGCCGGATCAGTGGTGGGTCGCCGATTTCACCTACTGCCCGACACTGGCCGGGTTCTGCTACACCGCGTTCTGCGTCGACGTGTACTCACGCCGCATCCTCGGCTGGCGGGTGATGACCAGTAAGACGACCCCGTTGGTGACCTCGGTGCTCGAGCAAGCGTTGTCCACCCGCCGGAGGGCCGACTTTCGTTTCACCGCAACAGGTTTGGTCCATCACTCCGACGCCGGAAGCAATATACGTCGCTGGCTTTCACCGAAACGCTGCGAGGCTCGGGTATCGCCGGGTCCATCAGCAGCGTCGGCGATGCCCTCATGGAATCGGCGATCGGGCTTTACAAAACCGAGCTGATCGACCGGCACCCGCCTTTCACCGGCCGGGCAGAACTCGAACGGGAAACGGCATCGTGGGTGCACTGGTACAACACCCAACGCCTCCACTCGGCGATCGGATACCTACCGCCGACCGAATACGAACACCTCTACCATCAACAGACCATCTCAGCCGAGGTGGCCTCAACCCGAGTCTCTACCGGAACCAGGACGGTTCACTCGGACGGAAAGGCGGTGGGCTCGGCGGCGACCTGCCTCAGTGTCATCACGCCGTACGCTGCGGCGACCCTGGCTGCTGGCGACCCTGCAACCCGGTCAGTAGCGACCGGAGGTCCATGTGCGGCGATGGCCGCGAGGTGGTGTGGAGCGGCGAATGCTGCGCGGGGAGCCGAGCAACTCGCCGGATCGGGAGACATACTGTAGGGCTTACTGCCAGATGTCGGCTGCAGGGACCGCAGCGGACGGCGGCGCCGCGGGTACGCCCGCCGGTGTACGGGAGAACCTCGGTGCCGGGAAGTGCTGAATCACGCCGTCGATTTCGACCAACGAGCCGCGCGCGGCTATGTGGGGGTTGCGCGTGGCTTCCTCGAACGTGAGTACTGGGGTCACACAGGCATCGCTTCCAGTGAAGACCGTTTCCCATTCCTCGCGGGTCCTAGTCTTGAAGCGCTCGGTGAACATCCTCCTCAGCGTGTTCTGACGGGCTGGATCCAACTGCGGCGGTAACTCCTCGTTATCCAGCCCCAATCCTTTGAGCAACTCATCGTAGAATCTGGGTTCGATCGCGCCGACAGCTATGTACTTTCTGTCGGCGGTTTCGTAGGTGTCATAAAACGCCATTCCGGTGTCGAGTAGGTTCACTCCTCGTTGGTCGGACCACTGACCCGTGCCGCCTCCGCGCCTTCCCCAAATCATGTGCGAAAGTGCCAGGACACCGTCTACCATCGCGGCATCCACTACCTGGCCGTGTCCGGAGGTCTGCCGTTCCACGAGTGCGGCGAGGATGCCGAATACCAGGAACATCGAGCCACCGCCGAAATCGCCGACCATGTTGAGCGGCGGCACCGGCCGCTCGCCTTGGCGGCCGATCGCGTGCAGTACTCCGGTGATGGAGATGTAATTGATGTCGTGCCCCGCGAGAGGGGCGAGTGGGCCAGCCTGGCCCCATCCCGTCATTCGGCCGTACACCAGGCGCGGGTTGCGCGCGTAGACCTCATCTGGCCCTATGCCCAGCCGTTCTGTGACACCTGGACGAAAACCTTCGATGAGGACGTCAGCTTTATCGATCAGCGTGAGCACTTCTTCACGATCGGAAGGATCTTTCAAATTCGCCTCGACGATAGTGCGGTTGCGCAGCTGCTGGCGGTCGACGCCTCCGGGTAGACGGCCCGGGCGTTGCACCCGGACGACATCGGCGCCGAGGTCGGCCAGCAGCAAGCCCGCGTGCGGACTCGGGCCAATTCCAGCTAGTTCTATGACGCGAATCTTTTCAAGTGGTCCTACCATTTCATACCTTCTGTCTTAACCGCGGCTTTGGATCATACTTCGAACTCCATTTGCCGAGTGATTCCCTGTTATGTTTTCGGTGAGGATTAGGGATCCCTGGCGGCCGAAATTACTGCATCAAAACTGACGGCTAGCGGTGCAGTGAATGCTGTAATGTAGCCGTCAAGCGCGGGAAGATTGCTCAAATACCGAGCTGGCGAGCGATCCCAATTCGACCCGGTATTGATAGCGATAATGATCTATATCCAACCATCGTCTTACGTCAAAGATCGCCAATTTCGATATCGACCGCACTTCGATTCCGCCGCGAATTAAGAATGTCGCAGAGGCGGGAAACTGTAACGTGTACTCGGCCGTGAACGGCCATCTTGATCAGGAGGCTCGCAATAAGTAGCCCGGCGCCCGTACGGATTCCAGTAAGCGCCCTGAGCGTCGACGTGCCCGATGTCACATTCCGAGCTGGTAGCCGACTTATCTGGATCATTACATCACAAGTCGGAAGTCCTCAGAGAAATTCGCCCGCGACCTCGGAGCGATATTGCTGCCGAGGTGGCACGGCCGCGTGATTCTCTACTCTGCTCAGTAGCGGGACCGCCCGGTGCCGTAGAGTTCGTAGAGGTCGATGTCGACACCGCGTCTTGCGGACTCATAGCAACCGTAAAGCGCCTGCATGGTTCCTAGATTGTCACGGCCGCTCGAGAGCGGTTCCGCGCCGTTCCGGACGCATTCGCAAAAATGACGAATCTCGTTTATGAAGGGGTTACTGACGGGTGTATCGTCGGATTCGACGGCCGTAAAGCCTTGATACTGTTGGCCTTCGTCGGTCGCGGTCCATATCGCAGCGGTGGCGCGGTGCTGCACTGCAGCTGTCTCGAATCTGTCCGAATTGTCGGGGAGCTCGGTATATATCGAGCCGCGGTCGCCGAAGAGCATGAATTGTGCAAAGTGTGGGGCATGGTTGACGTAACTGGTACACAGGTCAATCGATGCACCGTTGGCAAAAGTCAATGTGGCGACCGCTCGATCCTCGGCACCATTGGTGTAGAGTGGATGCCCGGTCCATGTGCGGGCGGACACGGTCTCGACCTCACCGAGGAAATATCGGAAGAGGTCGATGTGATGAGTACCGAGCAATGCCAGTGCGCCGCCACCGGCACGCCGGCCATCTCGCATCCAGTCTCCTCCGCCGAGGGGCTCCCTACCCGCGATGGTGTAGGGCAGCCAGTTATCCGCCCGGCCCCACCAGATCTGTCCCATCTCGCCGCTTTCGATTCGGCGGCGAACCTCGATATTGGATGGCACATATCGAAGGACTTGCCCGACCATCAGCACAACGCCGCTTTTGTCTGCGGCCTCGACCATGGCATGCGCGTCCTCGACGGAACAGGCCATGGGCTTCTCGACAAGGATGTGCTTTCCTGATTCAGCAGCCGCGATTGACTGCGCGGTGTGAATATCATGCGGAGTGCACAGATCAACAGCGTCGATCTCATCGGAGTTGACCATCTCTGCGTAAGATTCATAGACGGTGATCTCCGGGCTGTAAAGAGAAGCTAAGTATCGAGCGCGTTCTACGTCTACGTCATAGATGGCTGTCAACCGAACACGGTCTTCGAGGGCTTGGAAAGCGGCTAGATGATCACGAGCGATAAGTCCGGCACCGCTCAATCCGACGCACAGCGGACCTGTAGTAGACATCGTCACCGAGCCTCCGCATCGTTATCGTCGACGCCGACCCACGCGCCATTTGGGCCAGCGAGAACGAAGTATCCGAATATCTGAATACTTCCGTCAGCCTGCTCGATAGTTCCTGCTCCGAGATACAAGCCTGGAGTCACTCTCCGAACCTCGTCGACCAGGCCTATATTGGCCGCGATATTGTCGAAAGTGCCATAAGTCATTACAAGTGCTGCGCGCTGGTCGGCCCGTGACTCCCCGAAGTGAGTGCCGAACTGTAGATGGCGCACCATTTGCCCTCCCGCCTTGCGCCAGATGTTGTAACCCTGACCAATACCGGCTGGCGCAGGGAAGAATGCCTTTCCGAGCCAGAAGCCAAGTTCAGAGCGCTCATCGCACATCATTGCGCGAACAGTGCGCTCGGCTTGCTCCTCCAAGCCCAGGAACGGAATGTGCCCGACGTACTCGCCATCCAGTTCGCCCCGATCCGGCGAGTCGAGGGCAGCGAACAGCAAGGCAAGTTCTTGCTGGGTGAGCGCCAGTAGGCGCTCCACTGTCCACGTCTCTGCAGCGACTGTGTCCATGAGGACCTCCATTGGATTTATGACGTCGATGACTGGGGGTTCGCGGTATGCCCTGGCGCACTCAACTCTGCTTGGCGGATGTACCCGAGGCTGAACCGACTGCCGGATCAAGGCTATCAGAGAATGACTTTATGTCAAGAAGAAGCGGCTTTACCTGCGCAAATGTACTTCTGAGCAACTCGATATCGGTTAATATTCGATGACTTGCGACCGGGTTGGGTCAACCTCAGGCCCCTCGGAAGGACCGCAAACAGAGTGGTGCCCGGTGTCTGTCAGCCAGCATGGGCTTCCGGCGATGCATGGAGCCGTGGGTCTTACTCAGTTTGATGCCGTGGCCGTGGACGGCGCCTTCTTTCGCTGCCCGGTGTGCAAGATCGTTGTCGAGTCTGTGAAAGCGAGAAAACCTGCAGGCTTCGGGCTGTTCGTTACGCCATGTAGCGGCAGGTCGAGCTGCTCGGCGTGTGAGGTCTTGGGCTGAGATGCGAGACGGGGGATGCCCCGGCTTGGCGTGTGTCGCGACACGCTAGGCTTGAAGACTATGTCGGCGAAGCGCCGAGCGCGGGCTGCGGGTCTCCCGGCGGCAACGGATGATTTCGTCGGCCGCGATCCTGAGTTGGACAGAATTTTCGGGTTGCTGCTGTCCTCTGCCCGGCTGATTACCCTGATTGGACCGGGCGGCATCGGTAAGACGCGGCTTGCGGCCGAGACTGTCCGGCGATTGCAAAAACTCCGGCGGACGCCCGTGTACTGGGCGCGGTTGGCGCGGCTGGACAAGGGGGCCAGCGCAGCGGAAGTCGAGGAAGAAGTAATCGAGGCTGTCGTAGCTGGTGACTTCTCGCCGCGGTCGGGATGGGATGCGCTGGTCGACAAGTTGTCAGCCACCGACTATGCAGGCCGCGACCTCGGATCGGTATTGGTGATGGACAACTGTGAACATGTGCTGCTCAGTGCAGGTGAGCTGATTGTCGAACTGCTGGAGGCGGTACCGGGACTGACGATCCTCGCGACCAGTCGCGAGCCGGTGGGATGGACAGACGAGCATGTAGTGACGGTTCCTTCGTTGTCGCCATCACACGCGTTGACGCTTTTCCGTCAACGTGCCGAACTCACAGGCCGCCCTATCGTCGATATGGAGGAGATCGCGATGGCAGGCATCGTTTGTCGGCATATGAACAACAACCCCTTGTTCATCCGGTTGGCAGCCGCGAAACTGCTGCGGCAGTCCTTGGCGGTGATCGTTCGAGAACTAACTGGTGGCGAAACTGATACACGGATGAGGTGGGGGCATGGCCCCAAGGTTGGTGCGGACACCCGGCACCGGGGTATCCGGGATGCGATCGCGTGGTCGTACGATCTCTGTACAGACCAGGAGCGCCTCCTGCTGGATCGTATGTCGGTTTTCGCCGCAGGATACGACGCTTGTCCCGCTGATGACGCTGGCTCAGCTAGGGATATCGGCGTTGATTTGGAAGCGATCGAGGTAATCTGCGCTGACGACCCCCGACATGAAGATCAACCGGCAGGTCGTGACGTAACTGTCGAGCTAATGGCCAATCATGTCGAGGGCGTGCTGGGGCGTCTAGTCGAACAGTCTCTGGTCACCGCGCATATCAGGCCGAGCGCTGTGCGGTACTCGCTACTCGAGAGCATTCGAGTATTCGCCTGGCAAAGATTGCGGGAAAGGTCCGTCGCCGATACCAACGAGCCGGAACGGCTTACTCTGCGTCATTGCCGATACTACCGCGACAAAGTCGTCGAGGCGCAACGCAGTTGGCTCAGCCCTCGGGAAGGTGAGCTTCTGGATTGGATTCGCGCGGCATGGGATAATATTGTGAGGGCGGTCGAGACAAGCCTGGCTTCGGGTGAGTCGAAACTTGGCCTGGAGATCTCGGTCAGCCTGGCCTTGATGCCGATCGCGAGAGGCTCGCCCCGTGAAATTCGCCGTTGGATTGAACGCACGCTTCGGGCGACGCGCGCATTCATCCCGCTGCCGACCGACCTGCAGTGCAAAGCCGTGGCGATGATCGGATGGTTCTGCGTGATGCAGGGTGATGCGGAGGGGGGTGAGCGGATTCTCGCGGAATGTTCTGCTGACTCGCTCCAACTAACGGGGGTTCCAGCGGACTGGCGGAAGGCGCCGGAACTCGACTTCGGCCTGCCTGCTGCTGCTGAATTCGCTTGGGGTGTGAAACTGTTGATGGTCCATCGGGACTCGCGAGCTGTAGATGTGTTCGCACGAGCCCGTGAAAAGTTCTCTAGTTCGGGTGATTTGGGTTCTGAGGCCTGGAGTTCTGACATGGAGGCGTGGGCTGCCTGCTATGTCGGATCACCAGAGCAGGCGCTGCGAATCACCGAGAGTCACCTCAGCCGGGTCGCGGTTTCCGGTGCACGGTGGGCCAAGGCCTGGGCTGAGATTTCGCGAGCGATCGCGTTGGCCAAGCACGGGAGCCCGACCGAAGCACTGGCTGTCGCGCACAGCGCATTGGAGCACCAGTTTTCGGTTCACGACCGGTGGGGCGAGTCCTGGGCGATACATGTGCGAATATTTTCGTTGGCACAGCTGATCAGAACAATGCTCACGACTGGAACATCTGACCATGCTGATATCAGAAGATTGGCCACCGAAACTGCTCAACTCGCGGGCGGGGCTACGACGTTGAGAGCGCGACTAGGAGTCGGCATCGGCGACTTGGGTCCACTGGCCGGCGAAATAGACAGGGCAACCGACACTGCTCGTGCCGTGCTCGGGCGTGATGCATTCGCCACCGCTCTCCGGCAGGGTTCATTATTGCGACCGGAACAGGGAGAAGTGCAGCGCCTAGCGCTCGGCACACTGTTGACGGATCGGCTGCCGATAGACCACCCAGCCCGGGAGGGAAGCGCGTCTCGCTGGCATGAGCTCTCGACCGCTGAACAGCAGGTAGCGACGTTGGCTGCGGCAGGATGGACTAATACCGCGATCGCCGCGAGGCGGGGTAAATCCACCAAAACCATCGATGCACAGATTGCAGCGATTCTACGGAAACTGGTGATTTCCTCGCGCGAGGACATAATCGAACTGGTTCCCGAGGACAGTATGGATCAGGTGCGGTCGGAGGCGACGAAGCATCAACTCAGATCTGGTAAGAAGCGCTACGGGCCACGGTCATATTGAGTGATTTGAGTGGATTTCTTGCCATCGGCGGCGCGGTATATTCTTGTGCTGGTACTGCAAGGGTACGCGTTTCGGCGAGCGCACCTGCGTAGTAGTGGAGGTTGTTGGGCCGGATACGATGCGCTGCATGGCAGGATTTATGGCCGGTTCGGTCGGAGCGGTTGGGCCGATCCCGGCTGACCGCTGACCGCTGTCGATCTATGCGACACGTTGGGGAGGTCCGCCGTCCTTCCCAGTCGCATGATCGGATCGCTTGCCTGCACTCTGGAGATCAGCAACATTCTGTGAGGTCGTTGCCGTGGAGGACGCTGAGTCGTGGTGTGAGGGCTCCTGAAAGGGCACGCGATGCTGCGATCTTGCTGTGTACATCGGCCCCTCCTGCAGCCCGGCGGCACGTGCCCTGCGTTCTTGGAACGTTACCAGCGGCGGACCACGTGCTTGACCAGTCAGGTGCAGTTGGTGGCGTGGGAACTCACCCGGCGGGCAGCGGCCCGGCTGCTGTCACAACTGTCGGTGTGGTTCTCGTGTCACAACGCACTTCCCAGAGCGGCGGTCAGTGCCGTTCGCTGAGGGGACGACTGGGCACTGCGGTCAGGCTGCTGGATTGCGCTAGCCGGATCGACCTGGTCCCGACACCGTGAAATGCTTCTTGATCGATCCCTACCGCGGCCGACTTGCGGGACCCGACGCCGCAGAATCTCGAGCGGTTCGGCGTAGCGAGCGTCCATAGCCGTGCATAGCAGAGCCAGGCTCCGTGGGTCTCGGCCAGACTCGTGATGGAAGTGTTGCCCGTGCCTTTTGATCTGCACAGCACGCTTCGGGGCCTTGTCCGAGCTTTCCTAACCTGGCCTAGCTCGAGTTTAACCTCTGACCTGGGTTTTCAGTACCTCGGGTGATCATGAGTGAAGCCCTTGGTTGTTCATGCCTCCTTGCGGCAGAAAGACTTTCGATGACCAAGGGTTTCGGTGAACAGTGTGCACGACCTCGGCTGCGGCGCTGCGGGCGGGAGCTGTCGGGTGTTCCGGCAGGAGTTGTATCGGTGCCTGCCCCGGCGGGCGGACGCGGCATTCGATGTGGTGGACGCGGTGTTGTGCGCGGACGGGCCAGTGCGGTCACCGCCGGAGCTGTCACTGATCGGCGAGCATCGCCGGGGACACGGCAGCGTCTATGCGGCACTGGAGCGGGTCGGATCGACATCGCACGGTTGCGGCCGGGCACTGGTCTCGGTGACACTGCCGCGGGCCGCGGAAGGCTGGCTGGTTCTGGCGGTGGACATCACGTCTTGGCTGCGACCGGAAGCGCATACCTACCCGCAGCGGATACTGCGTCACATCTACGGGCGCACTAAGTACACCCACCAAGATGATTCCCGGCTGTCCGTACTCGGTCGTCTGTACCCCTGGAATCGGGGCGTAGTTCCCGGACCGCGCCACTGGATGCGGTGCGGCTGGCGCCGGGTGACGACGCCGCCACTGTCACCGCGGACCAGTTGTGCACCGTGATCGGCAGTCTGATCGCGGCCGGGCGCTGGCAGCCGGGTGATCCGGATATCTGGATCGTCGTCGATGCTGGCTACGACGCGCTCCGTTGGCGTTCCTGCTGGCGGATTTGCCCGTGGCCGTGCTTGGCCGGATGCGGTCGGACCGGGTCCGGCGCCGCCACGCACCCGCATGGCAGCCCGGGACGACCGGCCGACCACCGAGACACGGCGGCGAGTTCGTTTTCGGTGATTCCGCGACCTGGGATGAGTCTGACACTGCCGTCACGACCGACACCCGCCTCTATGGACCGGACACAGCACGGTCATGGAAACGCTTGCATCCCAGACTTATTCACCGAGCATCCTGGACTGACCCGGTCGGGAAGGTGCCGGTGTCCGAAGGCACCGTGATCCGCCTCGACGTCGACCGGCTCCGCAGTGGCGCCATCCCGAAGCCGGTGTGGTTGTGACATTCGGTCGTAGATCTGGATGCCCCGAGGCCGATGCGCTGTGGCAGGCATTTCTGCGGCAGTTCGATATCGAGCACAACTTCCGCATGCTCAAACAAGCCCTCGGCTGGAACGTCCCGAGACCCCGCGACCCCGCCGCTGCGGACAGATGGACCTGGCTGCTTCTGGCGGCCAACGCCCAGCTCGTGAACTCACCATCGAAATCCGGCGGCCGTGGGAGAAACCCGCAGCTCCACAACGCCTTACATCAGCACGTGTCCGTCGAGGCTTTCGGCACCTCCGCCGGAAAGCAGCCTGCCCCGCCAGCGCTCCGAAACCCTTCCGCCCCAGACTCGGTCGACCAGCTGGCCACCGCTACCAGCGTCCGGCACCCCGCTATGACGTGCATATCAAAACACCCAGCAACCCGAAGCCATCCAAATACGCCGGGCCACGACCCCGCCGAACAGGATAAAACCCAGCTCAGAGGTTAAAACTCAACCTAGAGCATTGCTCTCAGCGAGTTTCAGCGCTCCTCGTGGCCATCTCCATGTAGCACCAAGGTGTCCAACGATCTGCCGCTCAGGCATTGACTAGCTGATCAGCTAGTCATATGTTGGTTGGCGCAGAAGGAGGAGTGTTATGAAGTGGGTCACATACGACAGTGGGCACGGTGACCGTGTCGGTGTGGTGGTCGACGGCGCGATACACGGGTTAGCGCCAGGCCGCACACTGATTGATCTGATCGCCCAGGGATCGGAAGCGCTGCGGACAATCGGCATCGAGACCGCGCAAAATCCCTACGAATCTGTGCCACTTAGCGAGGCGACGTTGCGATCACCGATCCCGCAACCACCCTCCCTGCGGGATTGCTTGTGCTTTCTCGACCATTTGCGCAATTGCCAGGAAGCGGCGGGCGGAACCCGCGCACTGAAGGATGCTTGGTACCAGATGCCTGCCTTCTACTTCGCTTCGCCAGCCACAGTAGTGGGTCCTTACGAGGACGTCCAGATCGCTCCGGGCAGCATCTGGTTCGACTTCGAACTTGAGATCGGAGCAGTCATCGGCCGACCGGGGCGCGACCTCACTCCCGAGGAGGCCGAAAGCCATATCATCGGCTACACCTTGTACTGCGATTGGACGGCACGAGATCTCCAACTTCGGGAAGCGCCAATGGCGATCGGGCAGGCCAAGGGCAAGGACAGCGCCACGACCCTGGGGCCGTTCCTGGCTACTCCGGACGAACTCGAACCATATTTCAAGCACGGCAAACTTGCCCTTAGCGTCAGTGCCACCGTCAACGGTGAACTGATTGGAAGTGGCTGCACCGACCAAATGGACTGGAGCTTCGCTGAGGTGATTTCCTATGCCTCGCGTGGGGTGAACTTGTTGCCAGGCGATGTCTTCGGCTCGGGGACGATCCCGACCTGCTGTTTGATCGAGCACCTATCATTGGCCGAGATGGAGGGCTTTCGTGGTTGGTTGCACGACGGAGACGTCGTGTCACTACGCGCGGATGGTCTGGGAGAAACCAGACAAACCATCCGTGCCTCCGCCAAACCACATCTACTTGCTCCGCGAAAGCAACCGAACCAGACTCCACGAAGGAAAAGGGTCAACTCGGCACCCGCGTTGATCCCGTACACCAGAGGCCTTCATAATCTGGGCTCGAATGTATGGGCGTGGCTGTTGCCCGACGGCGGTTACGGGTGGAGCAATGCCGGCCTGGTCTCAGGTTCAGGGGCCTCGTTATTGGTCGATACGCTCTATGATCTTCCACTCACGAGGGAGATGCTGAGCACGATGGAGCCACTCACCGTGCGAGATCCGATCACGCATGCGGTACTGACGCACTCGAACGGCGATCATACCCACGGGAACCAGCTTCTCGCTGATTCGGTACGGATTGTCGCGGCCAGCGGGACGGCCGAGGAAATGCACCACGAGCTACCACCAGAAATGTCGGCGGCGACGCAGTTCATGGATCTCGGCCCGGTGGTGAATGCGTACCTTCGAGATCGGTTCGGCCCCTTTGATTTCGGAGGAATTCGGCTTCGTCTTCCTGATGAGACGTTCGAGATCGAACTCACCCTCGACATTGGAGGCCGTCAGGTACGCGTGCTGAACCTCGGCCCCGCCCACACCGCGGCTGATTCGGTGGTCCACATTCCGGATGCGGGTGTGTTATTCGGCGGCGATCTGCTGTTCATCGGATGCACACCGATCGTATGGAGCGGCCCTATCGCCAATTGGGTGAAAGCCTGCGACGCCATGATTGCGCTCGATGCGCCGATCGTTGTTCCGGGGCATGGACCGGTCACCGATCCCGACGGCATCCGCGCTGTTCGCGATTACTTCATACACATAGTCGAGCAAGCCGATGGCGCCCATGCCCGCGGATTGAGCTTTGTAGAAGCGGCGCAGAGCATCGACCTCTCCGAGTATACCGCTTGGCTTGATGCAGAACGAGTCGTGGTCAACGTATATCAGCGCTACCGCGAGCTCGAGCCGAAACTCCCCGAAGTCCCCAGAATTCAGCTGATCGCACTGATGGCTGAATGGGATGGGAAGCGAGGTAGATGACAGTGACAGCTGCGGAAAGAAATATCAATGCGCCGATCCCTGCGGACACACAAACTGTAGCGTCGCTGCTGTCGTATTGGGAAGAGAACACACCCGACGCCCCGTTCCTGCTGTTCCTCGACGATGACGATGTGATAACTACTCTCGACTTCGCGGCGGCGGCCGACCTGAGCCGCCGCGGTTCGGCAGTCCTTAGCGATCTCGGCGTGCACCGCGGAGATAGGTTCGCGGTGGTGGTGGACAATTGCCCAGAGTTCTTTGCATGCTGGTTCGCGGCAGCACGTATAGGCGCGATCATGGTGCCGGTCAGTCCGCAAAGCAGCGTTGATGACCTTGACTATGTATTCACCCACGCTTTATGCCGAGCGGTCATTTGCGGCGCCCGACAGGAGCTGGTAGTACGCGCCGCCAGCAGGGCGGGACAAGCCGTCGCAGTGGTGGGGGCGGATTACGAAAATCGCTCCCATGGCCCGGTGCCCGAGCTCGACGAGGAGGTAGATCCGCAGGATCCTCTGGCGGTGCTCTATACTTCCGGCACGACGAGTCGTCCCAAAGGTGTGGTTGTAACCCACGCGGCCTATCTCGCGGCGGGTTACGTAGTTGCGAGACATGTTAGATTGAGAGCTGGGGACCGCTGGCTGATTTCGCTGCCCCTTTTTCACGCCAATGCCCAGTACTACTGTGCCATGTCAGCGTTGACGGCTGGCGCGTCGGTGGCGGTCACTAATCGATTCTCGGCCTCGCGATGGCCTGCGCAAGCCGAGCGGCTCGGCGCGACACTCGCCAGCCTGTTCGCAGCGCCAATACGGATGATTCTCGCTCGAACGAACGGCGAGATTCGCGGCAAACGGCTACGAGCCACTCTCTTCGCGCAGAATCTATCCGACCGGGAGATTGCTGAATTCGAAACCCGGTTCGGCTGCGCGCTAATCCAAATCTATGGGATGACCGAGACTGTGGTGCCTCCGCTGATGAACCCACTGTATGGCCACCGCGAAAACATGACGCTGGGACTTCCAACACCTGCAGTGCGTCTTCGTATCGTCGACAGCGAGGGGGAAGATGTCTCTCCCGGGGAGGTGGGAGAGCTTCTCGTGGGCGGTGAACCAGGCCTCACCCTGATGTCCGGCTATCTGCACGATCCGATTGCTACAATCACCGCGTTGCGTGGTGGATGGCTCCACACCGGCGATCTTGTTCGAGCGCTCCCAAACGGCTTCGTGGCATTCCACGATAGAGTCAAAGATATGATAAAACGTTCTGGCGAGAACGTGGCGGCCGCAGAGGTGGAGTGGGTACTCAACCAGCATGTGGCAGTTTTCGAGTCCGCCGTAGTCGGTGTTCCAGATCCAATTCGAGACGAGGCCATCAAAGCAGTGGTCGTACTACGCGATGACGCTGATATAGACGCAGCGGATCTTGCGCGCCACTGTGCCGGACTTCTTCCCCGCCACAAGTTGCCTGACTATTTTGAATTCGTCGATTCACTTCCGAGAACGTCGGTCGGCAAGGTCAAGAAACATTTGCTACGCGATTCTTTCAATTCGTGAAGCACTGCGATATCACCGCAACGGCGACAGTATGCATCACGTGAGCGAGGGCGTTCGCGACGTCGATTGCTTTGCAGTCGGCACCGTTGAGTTCCTAACGGATGTCAACTCAGTTGGAGTCTTCTCGCTGCGGCGTTGTGTGGCTCGGTGCCTCGTGAGGTCGCAGCACCCGCGCGGCCGGTTGTGCGACGTGTGACCCGGATTTCGTCAGGGACGGTGTATCGCTGTGCGATAATGGCACGACCCTCGTCGAGGGTGACCGGGCTGCCATCAACATCCTGGAGGACGTAGTGTTCGCCGCGGCGCCAGCATCCGGCGATCCGTGTGAGCAGGGTCGTTGCTAGGGCATGTCTGATAATCCGTAAGCGCCTGTGCACGAAGACGTCTGGGTGACTCGGTTTCAGGCGTTGTCGGATGCGCAATGGGAGTCGATTGCGGAGTTGCTGCCCGCTCGTACTGGACGGCGCGGACGCCCGTTCTCCGATGCGCGGCTGATGGTTGAAGGCATCGTCTACCGGTACCGCTGTGGGATCGCGTGGCGGGACGTGCCAGAGGTGTTCGGCCCGTGGCAGACGATCTGGACCTGGCACCGCCGCCTCGCCGGTGACGGCGCCTGGGATCGGATTCTCGAGCGGCTCCTCACCGTCGCGGACGCGGCCGGGATGATCGACTGGCCGGTATCGGTGGAATCGACCATCGCCCGCGCTCATCAGCACGCCACGAACATCACCCGCCACCCAGGGGCTGGGTCGAACTACACGAATCCGCATGTCGAGCCGCCTGACCGCGCGATCGGCCGTTCTCGTCGCGGCCTCTCGACCAAGGTCCACCAGATCGTCGATGGGCACGGACTACCGCTGGTGGTGCTCGTAAGTCCGGGGCAGTCGGGTGATTCGCCTGCCTTTCGGCATCTGCTCGCGCACCTGCGGGTCCCGCGCGCAGATGGTGGGCGTCCCCGTACTCGACCAGATCGTGTCCGCGGCGACAAGACCTCCGATGGTTTTAAATGTCAAGCTGCGGCGGGTTGCGGGGCGTGTGTACCGGGCTGTCCGAAGGCTTTGAGCGGGTCGAATTCCCGCCGGTTCTGGAGGCAGTAGTAGAGCTGGCCGAGCATCTTGTTCACGAGGTGGCGCAGGGCGGCGGAGTGGCGGTCGCCGTGGGCGCGGCGGTTGAGGTAGTGCTCTCGGGCTGGGCCGGGGTTGCTGCCGGCGGCGAATCCCCAGACCCAGCCGACGGCAGCCAGCCGGTCGTTCTTGATCCGGCGGAAGGTGATCGAAATGCTGCGCCCGGACGCGCGGGTAACGGGTGCGGTTCCGGCGTAGGCCTTCAACGCGCGGGCGTCGGCGAATCTGTTGCGGTCGTCGCCGACTTCGGCGAGGACGCGGGCGCCGGTGAGGTCGGCCAGGCCGGGGAAACTGGTGATTATTGCGTGATCGGGGTGTGTGCGAAACTTCTCGGCGACGGCTTGCTCGAGGTCGTCGGCGCCGGTGCAGGCGGCGTCGAGGGTGGCGAGTAGGGCGAGGACCTGGCGGCCCATGGCCTGTTCGACCAGGTCGGGTTGGCGCAGGCCGGGACGGCGCAGCTTGGCCACGATCTCGTCGGCCAAGGCGTCGATGCCGCGTTGGCGTCCGGCCCGGCGCAGCGCGGCCGCGACGCGGACCCGGGTCAGTTTCGCCGCCGCGGCAGGGGTCGGCGCGATGGCCAGGATGGCGCGGACCTCGGGTTTAGCGAGGTTGGTGGCGGACTTGTCAGCGAAGGTGGCCAGAAACATCGGGTGGTACTCGCGCAGCAGCGAGCGCAGTTCGTTGCTGGCCTTGGTGCGCCGCCACACGGCGTCCTGCTGAGCGCGGGCCAGGACCGCGATGGCCTGGGCAAGTTCGCTGTCCGCGGGGATCGGGCGGTGCATGTGCGCATCGACGCGCAGAATATTGGCCAAGGTCATCGCGTCAGCATGATCGGACTTGGCGCGTGCCATCGTGTGGCGTTCGCGGTAACGGGCTACGGCCATCGGGTTGATCGCATAGACCGCTCGGCCAGTCGCGACGCCCTACTTACGAGCCTCGATGGGCTGGCCTCCGATGAGTTGTTCGCGCTCCCAGCGCACCCGCACGACACCGATCTCCTTGAGAGCTCGCAGCTCGCAGTCTTCGAGGTGTTCGTTCGTGCGGACGGGCTCGGACCACGATCAATGAAACGCCCGAAAATGGCTGGACAACAGTGGAATCAGCTGCCCAGCCACTTCCGGATTTGCCGCCGACGCTCGCGGTCTTGCACGAGGCCTCACCGGACCGGAGGTGTGGCAGGAGTCGCCGGACAAACAAGTCGGGGGTGGCGGTCCGGCCGCGACGACGCGCTACGTCTTGTCAAAGGGGTCTGGCCCCAGGCGTATTCCATGCGTCGTTCGCCGCGGCCGAACTGCCGAACGATCACTCCCGGACACCGCTCCCGCACGGCCTCACAGGCCAGGATTGACGCAGGCGTCGAACGCTACCGAAAGCTGGTCGTTACCAGCTAAGTAGGCGTACTCCTCCCGCGCCCACCGGGCACTGCTGCGACGCCGCGGGATCGGTGCGGTAATCGCGGAGCCAGACGATCAGGCAGGGCATCGCCGCCGACGAGGCTCCCGCGGCGGCCGACCACCGGCGTTCGATTCGGTCGACTATCGCGGCAGGAATGTGGTCGAGCGCCGGTTCTGTCATCTGAAACAGTGGCGCGGCCTGGCAACTCGGTACGACAAGCTTGCCGTCGTTTACCGGGCTGCTGTGGTTTTGAATGCCGTTATCGCCTGGACGAGACGCTTGTCGGATGCGTCCTGCCCTGACGACGATCGGACAACCCAGTAACAGGCGGGGACGTCAGCTATTCCACACAGCAGTGAACTCATACCACGGGCCACCGAGGTGAGTTGCGGTGAAGTCGTCGAACCCAACCGGTGTGCCACGAGCTGATGTCGAACCGGCCAGTTTCGAAATGGGAGCGCGTAGGCTGTCGGCTGCCAGGAGGAAGGGACCACCTCGGAGCTGGTTTAGCCAGCAGCATGGGACCATCCTGTTAGCCAGTGATGGGACCACTTGATCGGCAGGTTTTGCCAGTTATGGGACCG
>NZ_JBJZOK010000052.1:0-34284 GCF_047200615.1 Nocardia sichangensis | reverse complement strand
CACGACAGTGGCCATCGCTTTCCAGACCTCAAGATGTCAACTACTCGTCTTCGCCGTCGTCGGTGTGCTCGATAACTCCGATACTGGGTGTCGACTCCAGCGTGGGCACGTCTTGCGTCGCCCCTGGCACGATCACCTTCGATACCTTCATATCTTCCTCATCGCGGCGGCGCCGCATCCTCACTCTGGGCGCGACACTGCCGCTTGGCGCAACCGGAGGTCTCATCGGCACCTCGGCCGCATTTGTCGCTGTAGCGCCGAAGGCCCGCGCCTCTCCCGAACGCCAGTTGGCCGGCATCCGAAATCCGGTTGAGGCCCCCGACATCGATCCCGGTCCGCCGCGCGTCATTCCGAGAACGACCGAACTGCTGACTCCTCCGTTCAAGCCGGCGACCGTGGGCGAAGACTGCGAGGCATCATGGAGGCCCGGGTAATTCGTCGGGCTGCTGTCGAATCCGTTCGCACCTGGATCGGGGTTGGAAGTAGCAGGGTCGACGCCTGGTGTTGTCTGCATGGTGTCGGTCGGCGCTGTGGTCGTCGTCGGATCCGTCATAGCCTCCGTGCTGCTGGTAGACGATTGGTGTGCGCCCGACCCGGACCCTTTACCGGGGCCGCCGGAGGTCGACGACGGTCCGCCCGACGTCGGTGAGTGCAGCAGTCCTCCCGACGTCGGTGAATGCAGCGATCTCGTCGCAAGACTCTCCAGAACGGTCGACATCCTGGTCGACACCTCTGGTCCGCCTGCGTTGGAGACGATTGGTTGTGCGGTCACAGGTGGCGGAAAACGGGCCAGAATGCCGGAGAGCGTGCCGGCATATTGATCCATGACCGCGGTGGCGGCGGCGAGGATCGCTGCGCTCTCGCTCTCTGCCAACATCAACACCGGAAGGGTTGGAGCGGCAAATATACTGGCCGCCGCCATCGCGGTCTGTCTGGCCACGAAATCTATGAGCTCCGCCTGTACCGCCAGCATTTCTCGGTATGCTGTTTTATATGCAGCCTCGGCTTCCTTCAGGAGCACGGAGGTTTTGAGAGCCGCATCAGACTGTTCACGTAACGAGTTCGCATGCCTTCGAAACGCCGCCTGCGCGATATCGGAGGAGAGCGATCGCCAGGTCTCGCCCATCTCGGTCATCGAACCGTCAGTGCTGTGCGCAGCGGCATCTAACTGCACCGCGATGGCGGAATACGCCTTTGCCGCATCCTGAATCGATGCGACCCCATGCCCGGTGAGCAATGGGTGGATAATCGCCTCCGCAGCAATCACGAAGGGATCAACATACGGCAGCATGGCATCAGCCTTCAAACGAAATGGTTTATCGACTTATGCTTCGAACGCCGAATGCGCCTCGACGGAAGCGGCTCCGAACAGGTCGGCACTGACGTAGTCCGCTGCGATGACCGGCAGCACCGCAGTCGCCGCCTCGCCGCAACCGATCATCTCGAGCGCACTGGGAAAGAAGGCCGCAGCGTACGCAAGGGTAGCGGGCAGTATCTGCGCACTCACAACATCGAAACCCGGAGGTTTCGCAACGGCAACCGACGCACCCGCCACTATGGTTTGCAGAACGCCGGACTGGGCAACATTGAGTTGTCCAGCGATAACCGGAAGATGTTCCGGAGCAACCTCAAGAGACATGTAGTTTTCCTAACGACTGCCAGTGGAGGAGTATCTCCACCTATTTCGGCTACTAGACTTTCCAAATAGGGATTTGGCGATCCTGCCAACAAGGCTAATGTCGGATACAGATTCGATATGACACACTGTCGCTCCTCGCCAACCTCAAGAAGGGAGCGCATTAACGTTACAGACCGGGAAGCTCACCGGGGTCGACCATTGCCACACCGGGACTGCAGGCCTGCCACGGCCAGCGATCCAGCGAGAATCGCCACTACGGCAATACCCAGCTTGGCTCCGCGTCTGAGCACATGCATCAATAGCTCCTTCCAGCGCAACAATGATCTTGGACTCCCGACGGACAACTACAGGCTGGCTGTCGGCGACCGTATGCTCATCGGCTACCATGCCTCATGATCTCGGACAAAATGGCCCGTTGGCAGCAAGTTGCCACACGCTCGTAGCGAGATACGTCAGCGATCAGGCTTGCGATAGAACCGTCGGCTTCTCTCGATGGCCAGCCTGTCATCAGGCCGCTCCCAGTTCAACGCAAGGGGCCGGTGCGATTCGGTGAGAGGTTCGACAACGCAGCCCGACCGGCCGGTGAGATCATCACGGTCTCGTATTTGACCTCTGCCAGTCGGCGGTTTCTGCGCGACCCGGGCGTCATCATGGATGCTGCTTCCGTTGGAGCGGTTCCGCAGTGATCCCACTCGGCTCGTCACGCTCGTCGATAGGTTTCCTTGCGTGGCCCGGTGTGGCGTTGTCAGGAGCGAATACCGCCGACCGACCCTCTGAGGCGTGGTCCGGGGCCGATACCGTGGGCCGACTCCGCCCGGCTCGAACAGCATCGGCCGTCTTCGACCAGGGAGTCCTCAAAGCCAACTCAGACTCTGTAGTTGGACGAGACGTACTCCGCTTCGCGGTGCGGCGCGGCGACGGTGTCACCGGGAGTCCAGGTGAGTTGCCGACAGCCTTGGGTCGTCCCCAGGGTGAAGTGCTGTTATTGGAAGAAGTTCGCCCGTCGACTTCAGGCACGCTGGTCGGCGAGGTTGTCGGCATCGCAGCCGATCCGAGAGTCCCGGGGAATGCGAGTCTATCGGCTCCTGGTGGAATCTAATCTAAGCCGGTGACGGGTTCAATCTGGCCGATCACGCCAGCATCGATCATCATCGGCTGCCGATGTTTGGTACCGAGGTTGCGCGACCTCCAGTTGCAGGCGCTGACCCAGTCAGCGCGGTGACCATCTCAAGCTGCGCATCGCCGCGGCCAAGCGATTCGCCCTTGGTCGATGCACATTGGCCAGGCGAGAAACCACTTCCGGACAACCGCATCAACGATTGCCCTCGATTCCTCGACCGCTGACCTGCCCCGGAGGCCGCAGCCGGGCTCACCGCTGCCCGCCACGAAGCGTTCTGCCGCAAACGCCGCTACCGCAGCCGCCGTGGCGGCATCGACCCGCTGACCCGGCTGCGCAGCGTCCCCATCGCCGCCAGTCGCCTCAGCGAAACTGTCGTCGCGCAGCTGATCTGCACTCAGTCGCGGTGGTGTGATCGGTCCGGGCATCATCGACACCGTCGACACCCTGATAACCGACGCCCTTGGCAACCACGCCTACGCGCAGCTGCTGGCCGCCCTGCCCCATTTTCAGCACCTTGAACCTGGCCCAGATCATCGGAGAGGTCGGCCCGATCCTCGAACGCGCCATCAACTTCGAACAGCTGGCCGCTGAAGCCGGTATTGCCCGGGTTACCCGCGCCCTCGGCAAACCCACACGGCCGCGTTCCACCAACCGGCGAGTCCGCCAAGCTCATCTGGATCGACAACAGCCGCAACTCCGGCCCAAGGCCGCCGACCGATACACCCAAGCCCGCACAGGCAACGACACCCAGATGCGATCCGCACTCTCGGCCGAGCCTGCTGCGTGTAATTCTGGCCTGCCGACACAGGAAACCCACTACAACCCCGACCGACAGAAGCCGGAAAACAGCCGACGGCCGCAAAGAGGTCGGTTGAGCACTACCTACGTGACCGGCCCTCTCGTCAGCAGCTGCTCGCGCAGGCGCTGCGGCGCAACCGCGGTCACCGTCGCGACAGCCCACGCCGCGAACAGCAGGCTCCCAGTGCGGTTATCGGCGGCGGGCAGCTGCCGGCGCAGCGTCTCGACCAGCACCGCGGATGCCTATCCGATGCGTATCGTGCCGGCGTCGTTACTCAAGTGGGAGCGGTCGTCGGAGAGTAACGTCGGGAATGTGCACAGCCGGTCGAACAGCCCCCAAGCTCATAGGCGTAGTGCATCGTGTGTCGACGCGCATTGCGCGCAGCGCGACATATGGCGCGTCCGATACGCCGCCGAACCGGTGGGTGTGGATCCGGCCACCAACCCGACTGCTGGCCTCGTAGACGTCGATTGGTGCCAAAGTCGGCTCAATTGGTATGCGACGACGAGGCTCGCAATGCCGACGACGAGCACCGCGGTCGTTTTCGCACGTGTTCCGTCCGCAGCTCCCGGCGTCTGATCATGGAGGTAGCCGAACGACCGCTGTTGTGCACACTGGTCCTCCTTCAGGTAACCGCACTTCCGCATCGACGGCCATGCGCCTGCCCGAATAAACACTATTGGCACTCACTCTTTGATCTGGCCCGGTGGCAACAAGCTGCCGCGGACTCGCGGTACAGCGGCGGGCCTGCGAACTTCTTTCTGTGAGTCACGCTGTTGTGTCGGTGGCGATTTTGCCTTCGAGCGGATCGGCCTCAGCGCCACGCATCTGTCGTCGTCAGGGGTGGGGGGTCCGAAAACAAGACGAATCTGCTGAGGGTGCGGTCCGTCCGTCGAGCCGTCGTCGGGGCTTGGTCCGCCCACTCCACGCGGGGGCCTATCTACCGAATTTGGGAGTTCAACCCGCAAAGGTTCGGTCTCCGGCACGGCTCGGGACTCCTCTCCGTGATCGGCTACTGATCGCGAAACGGCCGGATCGCCGAATAGCGCACGACGGCAGGACTATGGCAGAGATTTTAGAGGTTATTTCCAAACTTTCGCATGTCCAGGCCTGGAATATTCTGCTGCGGCTTCAGGACAACGCTGGCGTCAGTATGCGCCGGTTGGCACAGCGTCAGTTCAGCGTTCGAGGTCTGTTGTGTTGTGATCTGCAACTCGAAAGGAATTCCGGCATGATCAGATAAATCGACGGCGTTCTCCACACGCAACCGCTCCGAATGGCCGGTTTCCGAATACCCCATTATTGCGGCCAGAGGACAAACGCCACCGCCTGGGCTTTGTACTTCTCGGTGAAACTAAGCCGTGTCGAACCCGACATCGCCGCCCCGGAACTACCGCGCGGTCCCGACTTGTGTGTCCACCGAACCGGGAACGGTCCATGCACTGCACGCGGGGACCTTGTGCGCTAAATGTCCTGGTCACCGCGGCGCAACCAATTTCGCTTCGCATTGAGTAGAGAGACAACTTTCATGCGCTCGATCCTCCACCTCGTTCTCGCCTCGACCGCCATGCTGATGCCTTCGGCCACATCGGCTATCGGCACCGCGACCGCTTCGAACAGCATCGAAGCAACCTATAACCGACTCGGCCCCTACATGACAACGACGAGCACCGTTTCCGATGAGAACGGTAACAGCTTCGCGATCTACCGGCCCACCGATTATTCCACACTCGGATTTGCCAGTCCCATCTTGACATGGGGTAACGGAACAGATGCGACACCGAGTCAATACACAGCCGTCCTTACTCAAATCGCGTCCTACGGCTTCACAGTCATCGCCAGCACCCTGCCCAACACCGGAAGCGGCAAAGAAATCGATGCCGCGACCTCATACTTGATAGCCCAAAACCACCTGTCCGCAAGCCCGTTCCACAACCACCTCGATACCGCCCGCATCGGAGCCTTTGGACACTCCCAGGGGGCAACCGGTGCAGTGAACGCAGCCACCCACAATCCGTCCCGCTATGCCACGGTCCTCACCTTCTCCCTGCCCGATCAACGGTGGTCGACCACCAATCCCAATTGCCCTACCGCCGATATGTGTACACCGCACCCCGAGCAGCTCAAGGCCCCCACCTTCCTGATCGCCACGCACGGAACTCTCGACGCCGCGATCGCCTCACCCTCGACCGAGACCGCCTACTTCAGAAATATTCCGAATCACGCGGCCCTTGGACTTGTCGGCAGAGGAGTCGATCACCTTACCCCTCACGACAGCCATGACCCTGCCGCGGAACTCGGCTATGCCACCGCATGGTTCCTCTACCAGTTGCGTGGCGACACTACTGCGGCGGCCGCGTTCACTGGACCACACCCGGAACTGACCGGCAATATCGACTGGCCGGAAAGCCTAACAAAATAAGCAGCCGCGACAGCAGTCGGGCTACTGCCCACCCGGCGAGCTCCCACACCACCGAGTGCACCTGGCTTGTCAAGCGCACGGTCCGCCGCTGGTAGCGTTCCAAATCCCGGGTCGAGGTTCCCCCTAATCCAGGGGAACATCAGCGGATTATCTGGGTCCGGCTGGAACCCGGTCATGGTAACTGGCTTCGTACTCGTCGGGTGATCGCCAGCCGAGCTCCATCGACTGCGCGATCCCGTTGTCGGCCAACCGGCTCGCGAACCGGATCGCAGTCTAGGTGCCGGATTCAACTGATCGTTGCAACACCTCGATCGTGGAGGTGTCGAGGTGGGAATTGGTCCGCAGCAGAGACGGGTTCGTGAGTACCGGGGCCAGATTCCGTCGCCGGGTCGACCGACGGTGGCCTGGCGTGAGGATCGGGTGCGGTTCTGGGCGGCGATCGCGCGCGGGGTGATGACCGAGGACGCGGCGGCGGAAGCGGGGGTGTCCTCGCCGGTCGGGTTCCGATGGTTCCGGCATGCTGGCGGAGTGAATCCGCGTTCGCCTCAGTCTGTTTCGGGCCGGTATTTATCTTCGGGCGAGCGGGAGGACATCGCGTTGCGGCGGGCTCGGGGCGAGGGAGCGCGGGAGATCGCTCGTCGGCTCGGTCGGAGTCCGTCGACGATCTCGCGGGAGTTGCGTCGCAACGCCTCGACCCGTTCGTACTGGCTGGACTACAAGGCCTCGACGGCGCAATGGCATGCCGAACGTCGGGCCAGGCGCCCCAAGATCGCCAAACTGGTCGCCAACGACCGGCTGCGCGCATACGTGCAAGACAAGCTCTCCGGGGTCGTGCGAACTGCCGACGGACGTGCCGTGGCCGGCCCGGTCGGTCCGGAGTGGAAAGGGCGCAACAAGCCGCATCGCGGTGATCGGGCGTGGGTGAACGCATGGAGCCCGGAGCAGATCTCGAACCGGCTGAAACTCGAATTCCCCGACGACGAGTCAATGCGAATCAGTCATGAGGCGATCTACCAGGCACTGTATGTCGATTCCCGGGGCGGGCTCGAACGCGAACTCGTCGGCTGCCTGCGCCGAGGCCGGGCGTTGCGGGTCCCGCGCGCACGCGCCAAGCAGAAAGCGTGGGCACATGTGACCGCCGAGACGCTCATCGGTAACCGGCCCGCGGAGATCGGCGAGCGGGTGGTCGCCGGGCATTGGGAAGGCGATCTGATCATCGGGTTGCAGCGTTCGGCGATCGGCACCCTGGTCGAGCGGACGACCCGGTTCACGATGCTGATCCACCTGCCTCGCGAGGACGGATACGGTGTCATCGCACGCACCAAGAACGGACCCGCTCTCGCTGGCTACGGCGCGGTGACCATGACCGACGCGCTCACCCGAACGCTGCGCCCGCTGCCGCCGCCGCTGCGTCGATCGCTGACCTGGGACCGGGGCAAGGAATTGTCCGACCACGCACGGTTCACCGCCCGCACCGGCGTCGAGGTCTACTTCGCCGATCCGAAGAGCCCATGGCAACGCGGCACCAACGAGAATACGAATGGCCTTCTGCGCCAATATTTTCCGAAAGGCACCGACCTCTCTCGCTGGGGTGCTCGAGACATCGCTGCCATCGCGCACACGCTCAACTCCCGACCCCGCAAAATCCTAGGCTGGAAGACGCCCGCTGAAGCCTTCACCGAGCAGCTACGATCGCTCCAACAAACCGGTGTTGCGACGACCGATTGAATACGGCGGTCGAGCCACGGTCGGAATGATGGACCAGCTGCCCGTCACGGACATCGCGGATCCCCACCGCGTATTCGAGAGCACCGAGTACCAGTTCGGTGTCGCACCGGTCCGAACACTTCCAGCCTACGATCCGGTTCGAGAACACGTGCCCGGACCGCGGCCAGCCAGAACACACCCTCACCACACACGATGCGGGTGGCGTCGGCGACCCATAGCCGGTCCGGCTCACCGGCGGTGAAGTCACGGTTGACCAGGTCCGGGGCCGGGGTGGCACGCGGATCCTGCCGAGTCGAACCCAGGCGCCACTTCTTGCGCAAGAACGCGCCCTGCAACCCGGCACCCCGCATCAGCCGCTCGACTCGCTTGCGGCCGATCGAGATCCCCCGCCGACGCAGCATCGTATGGATCCGAGGTGACCCGTAGGTCCCGCCCGAGCTGGTATGGATATCGACGATCTCAGCCAGCAACCCCTGGTCGGCCAGCCGCCGCCGAGCCGGCGGGTGCGCCTGCTGCAACCAGCCGTAATACGTCGATGACGCGATGCCCAGAACCAGCAATACGAGCTCGACCGGGTGCTGCGGATGTTCGCTGACGAACCGCATGATCACCGCCACCAAACCGCCGCCATTAGATAAGTCGACGGTTCAAAACCTCGTCCGCCGCGCTCGGGGCGCGCGTGAAACTCGAGCCAGATCTTGGATCCGACCTCGCGGCAGCAAGCTGCCACGGATTCGCGGCTCGGAGGCGGGACTGCCACATTTGCCTGTATGAGTCACGTCTCTCGTGTCGGTGGCAATCTTGTCGTCGAGCGGATCGGTGTCAGCGCCAGGTCCCTGTCTTCGCCGAAGTTCAGGGTCGTCGACCCAGGCCCTGGAAACGATGCGAAACTGCTGACGACGCGAATCGGCCACCGAATCGTCATCGTTGAAGGTCCGGCTTCCAGCCCGCCACGGAGCATCCGTTGATGATCGGGGACTGATCGCGAGATTGCCGGATGTCTGGCATATCGTACGGCCGCCAGGCAGCGGCAGGGCTTGCCGGATGATTGCCTGGCTCCTCGCGTGTCCGAGCCCGGAATATTCTGCAGCGGTTTCGCGCCAGCGTCATAAGGAATTGTTCGGCGCGGCACCAGTTCGGCGTTCGAGATCTGTTGTATTCGTTTGCGAGCTGCAACTCGAACGTTCTGTGCGGCATGATCTTGAGTTCAAGGGGGATGGTTGACCACACCACAATCCGCTGCCCGGTCCCGTGGTGTTCGCTGCCGGTCGCGGCGCCGGGGCCTGGGCATCGTCGCGACCACCGCGGTGCTGTGGGGCGTGGCGGTGGCCGCGCCCTCACCGGCGGGTGCGGAACCGCGGACACCGCCACCGAGTTCCGGGTCCTCCGCAGCAAGATCCGAGCCGCAGCAGCACATGTACCTGCCGGGTCCGGCGGTGATCGATCACATCGAGCCGATCACCGAGCGCTGGTTGCGGGTGTATGTGAGCTCACCGGCGATGGGCCGCCTCGTGCAGGTGCAGGTGCTGCTGCCGGCCGATCGGAGTACACCGCGCCCCACGGTGTACATGCTCGACGGCCGCAACGCCGAGGAAGGCAACAACGGCTGGAGCCAGCACGGCGGCGCGGTGGGGTTCTTCGCGGAAAAGAATGTGAACGTCGTGCTGACCACCGGCGGCGCGGCCAGCTACTACACCGACTGGCAGCACCGCGACCGAGTGCTGGGCACCAACAAATGGGAGACCTTCCTCACCCGGGAACTGCCACCGCTGATCGACGCGCACTTCGACGGCAACGGCCGCAACGCCATCGAAGGCACCTCCATGGGCGCCGAAGCCGCCATGATGCTGGCGACCCGCACGCCCGGACTCTACAAAGCGGTCGCCGCCCACAGCGGCTGCTACCTGTTGAGCACCGGCTTCGGCCAGACACAGGCCCGCGCGATAGTGCAAACCTGGGGCGGTGACCCGGATAACATGTTCG
This sequence comes from Nocardia sichangensis, assembly GCF_047200615.1. Taxonomy (NCBI): domain Bacteria; kingdom Bacillati; phylum Actinomycetota; class Actinomycetes; order Mycobacteriales; family Nocardiaceae; genus Nocardia; species Nocardia sichangensis. Next base: position 24,593 of record NZ_JBJZOK010000052.1, on the reverse strand, counting down.
GCCGACACGATGACCCCGACTGGGCCGCCCACGATCCGACGGTAAATGCGGCCGCCTTACGCGGCACCGCGATCTACCTCTCCACCGGCAGCGGCCTGCCCGGCGAACACGAGGTGGCGGGCAACCCCGAACTACACGATGCGATCACCGTCGGCGGTCCCCTCGAATCCGGCACCGATGCTTGCACCCGCCGATTCGCCGACCGGCTCACCCAACTGAGCATCCCCGCCACCACCAACTTCCGGCCCACCGGTACCCACTCCTGGCCCTACTGGGCCGACGAACTACATCGATCCTGGCCCACCATCACCACAGCACTCACCAACAAGAACTGAAAAACACCACACAGCAAAGAAAAGAAGGAAGCTGCTCCACTGCGAAAGCGCGGCTGCGGCTACGCGGGCGAGAAGCAGCGCGTCGTCGGCGGCGACGGTAGGTGACTGCGGCGCCGGTCGATGAGTCCAGTGTCCTGATCCTGCGGCTGAGTGGTGCTCTGACACGGGCTGGTGAGCGGGGCCGCTACGTTCTCGTCGCGTTCTTCGCCGCGGGCTGGCCCTTCAGCCAGCTCGGCGGCGTCGACGCGCATTTCCGTAGCCTGTGCTCGACCAAAACGGCCCACGCGCTAAGGCCGTCGCCACCGCGGGACGGTGTCGGCGGCCTTGGTAATCCAGCCATTCCCCTCTCGATATGACAAGGAGAACTGTGTCCGGCGGCTTCATCGATCTGCGTTCCGGTGTAGCGCACCCGGCCCGTATGTATGACTACTTCCTCGGTGGCAAAGATTTCTATGAAGCCGACCGGGCCGCTGCCGAGCAGGCGCTCCAAGAATTTCCGGCGGTCCGGTTGACCGCGCGCACCAACCGCGAATTCATGCGTCACGCTACTCGGTACCTCACCGAACACGGTATACGCCAGTTCCTCGACATCGGCACCGGTATCCCAACTGAACCCAATCTGCACCAGGTCGCCCAAGGTTTGGCGCCCGAATCCCGGGTGGTATATGTCGACAACGACCCGATTGTGCTCGCCCACGCGAGGGCGCTGCTGGTCAGCGCAGCCGAGGGCCGCACTGCCTACATTCAGGCCGATGTTGCAGAGCCCGAGGCCATCCTCGCCGCGCCGCAGCTGCGGGAAACGTTGGATTTGTCGCAACCGGTGGCGGTGTCACTCATGGCCGTGCTTCACTTCGTATCCGGCGACGTCTACGACATCGTGAGCACGTTGATGACATCGTTGGTGCCGGGTTCCTATCTCGCGATGTCGCATGTCACGACGGACTTCGATGCCGGGCCCGAGGATCCGGAAGGAATGGCAAGGCTGCTGCGAGTCTATGCTGAACGGGGAATTCCTGTGCGGCCGCGCACCCGTGCCGAGGTCGCACGGTTCTTCGAGGAGTTGGAACTGGTGGATCCGGGAGTCGAGGTGATCCACCGATGGCGCACCACCGGCATCGAGCGTCCGCGCAGCCACGACAAAAAGGTCTCGCTCTACGGCGCTGTTGGCCGCAAAGCATGGACCTGATCCGCGTCCATATGCAGAACTGACCCATGCAAGGGATCCCTTCACCAGTTGAGCCCGAAAGTTCGCTGTAGCGACCTGCCTAGTGCTGCGTTCCTCAAAGGTATCCCAGGAGCTTGGATGTCAAGTGGCGGTATGCTTCTCGGTAGGCGTCCAGGCTGTGGTCTCGTTGTAAAGTGTTCGGTCCCAGACCTGGCTGGGACACGCTGATCTCAGCGGCCGGGTGCTTCCCTAGATGGGCCTCGACCTGCCCTTGCAGAGTCTTGATCTGGGTGTTGAGGACGGTCAGGACCGCCCACAACGCCCGCACCGAGGCGCCGTAGGCATCGGCTACGACCTCGAGCTGGCCGAGTTGTTGGGAACGCAGTGCGTCCTGGATGGCCGCGGCCTTGTCTACGACATTTTTGCGGCGCGCCGAAAGCCGCCAGTGCGGCGGGGAAGTGGTCCCGCAGCGCATGACGCAACCGCTGGATGTGGCGGGTCCGTTCCCAGATCATCGTCTTGTGCATACGAGTCACGACCTTCACAGCCTCGACACGAGCCGAATCGCCAGCCACAGGCCGCATTCGGGTCCATGGGTGCGGACCATGTCGGCCATTACGGGGTTCCGGACTGGCAGGGGCTCGTAATCAACTGTCGCGAGTAGGTGTCCAGCCTGTCGGCTTCCGGGACCGGGTACCTGTGGCGTAACGGCCGTAGATCGTGGCGACTTGGGCGGCGGCCCGGGTGGTCGTGTGGTGGTGGTAGCCGAGAGCGTCGGCGACGACCGGGCCGGAAGTTCGAGGACATGCTGGTGCAGTGCACCGACACGGCCCAGGCGGGACGGAACGCCGAGAGCGTTGATCAGGTCACTGAGGGTCGTGGGGTGCATCGGCTGGCCGGCGCGGCGACCGGGAAACAACCAACGGCAGTCGCGATTGGTTGCGGTGTTCATGTTGGTGCGCTGCTCGATCCATGTCAGCAGCAGCTCAGCGACGGCGGCGGGGACCGGTGACGGTGGTTCGCCCAGGTTCAGCAGCACCTGGCCGTCGACATCGGTGACATCGTCGATGGTGAGCCGGACGATGCGGCTGACGGACTGGGCGTAGAGCAGCACGATCGCCGCCGCGACGCGGGACCTCAAGGGCCAGTTCGGATCGGTGAGCACGCGACCGAGAAGGTCGATGCGCTGCTCGGCGGGCATCGGGGTCGCCGGACCGATCACGACGGTCGGGAGCCGGAACTGGCGGGTGAGGTTGTTGGCGACGCACCAGTGCAGAAACCCGCGAATGTTGGTGCGGGCGTGGGCATTGTGCTCGATATACCAGGCATCGATATCCGCTTGGCCGCAGCCAGCGAGCGTGAGGTTGTGCTCGGCGAGCCAGCCACGGAACCGCGTCGCCTGTCTGATTTGGTTCATGAATCCCCGTTGACTTCCGGCGGTCAGGGGCCGTCGTGCGGCTCGCGCCCGCAGTCGCGGCTGGACGTCCCAGATGGCGAACCTCTTGATCAAGCGAGCCTGGTCCGGATCGGTGATGGTGGCGAGGTGCTGGATCAGCCATCGTTCGAACGCGCAGATCTGCTTGTCGGCCGGAGGCAGGATGTCGCAGGCCATCAGCAGTTCCTCCAGATGTGCGGCGGCCCGCCAGGGCTGTAGAACGTGGAAAGCCTCGTGGGTCAGCTCGATCTCGCCGCGACCGAGTTCGGCCAGCAGGTCCGCCGGTGCCCGGTCGCGGCCTTTGCGGTGTTTCAACCAGCACAGTCCCGACAGCGGGGCGTTCATTGTCAGCAGGTGCGCAGCCAGCGGCGCGAGTTCGGTGCGGACGCGGCCGGTGTCGTCGCTGAGTAGATCGGCGAGCTCGTCGGCGAAGGCGCAGCGCGTGCAGCGATGCCGACCATGGAGCTTGCCCTCGTGGCCGCAGCGCGAACACCGGTAGGAGACAGTGAATCCGGCGCAGTCAACGCAGACCAGTGCTTGGTCGCCTGGCCGCAGACCAGGCAAGACCCGGTCCTCGCCGCACCCCGGACAACGTCCGCGGACCCTCAGCGCGCGGTCGTGGCAGGTGCGGCAGACCCTGCCGTCGGGCCAGGTCGCGGCGAAGCAGCCGAACCGACCGCAGGTCGTCTTGTGCCAGCGTTCATATTGTTCGACGGTCCGGTAGGCCGGGCTCATGCGTCCGGCAGGATCCGGGCCGCGCGCGGGCGCAGTTTCGCGACGTTCGCCGGGACCGACCCGGGCAGGTCGTCGGTGGGGGTGCGGCTGACACCGGCGTTCTCCGCGGTGGTGGCGACCAGGTCGGCCGGGGTGCAGCCCAGGATATCGCAAAGCGCCGAAAGCACTTGCAGGGAAAGCCGTTCCGGCATCCCGGATACGAGGCGGTGGACCTGGGAGGCGGACAGGTTGATGCCGCGTTCGTGCAGCAACGGGACCAGTTCGGTGGCGTTGAACTTGTCGCGGGTGGCCATCAGCTCGCGCAGGCGCCAAGTGTAGCCGACGGTGCGTTTCATGCGTTCCTTACCTTTTCTGGTGGTGGTTGGGCCCGCAGCCGGTGGGTTGAATCACCCGGGAACGGCGGGTATGGCTTTCATGTGTTTGCTGAGGTTCATGGCCGCAGGAGATTGGCCGCCCGCCGTTCCACGACGGCCCGACTGCTGATTGAGAGACGCGATCCGATCGCTGTGTAAGGACACGACAGCGTGGTCGTCGGCCCCTTGGGTATCCGGTGTGAACGTGATGGAGGTGCGTGTGCCCCAACAGCTTTGGGCGGGCATCGATGCCGGCAAGACTGCGCATCACTGCGTGGTGATCGATACCGACGGCAAACGGCGGCTGTCGCGGCGGATCGGCAACGACGAGACCGAGTTGACCGGGCTGATCAACCAGGTCGTGACGCTGGCCGACGGCGGTGAGCTGATCTGGGCAATCGATCTGAACCACGGCGGCGCGGCCTTGCTGATCACCCTGCTGCTCGCACGCGAGCAGCAGCTGCTCTACATCCCTGGCCGGGTCGTGCATCACGCTGCGGCCGGCTATCGCGGCAGCGGAAAATCCGATGCCAAGGATGCCGCGATCATCGCCGACCAAGCGCGCATGCGGCGTGATCTGCAACCGCTGCGCGCGGGTGACGAGATCGCGGTCGAGTTGCGCATCCTCACCGCGCACCGCACCGACCTGTCGTGTGACCGGACCCGGGCGATCAACCGGCTGCGCGCCACCCTGGTCGAGTATTTCCCGGCTCTGGAACGCGCCTTCGACTACAGCAAGTCCAAGGCGGCGTTGATCCTGCTCACCGACCACAACACCCCCGACGGGCTGCGCGCCCTCGACCCCGCGACGCTGACGACCTGGCTGCGAGACCGCAAGGCCCGCAACGCCTCCGCGGTCGCTGCTACCGCGCTGGCCGCCGCCGGAGCGCAACACACGCTGGTGCCCGGTCAGCAGATCGCCGCGGCGATGGTCGCGCGGCTGGCGAAGGAGGTGATGCGGCTCGACGACGAGATCGGTGACACCGAAGCGTTGATCGAGCAGCGATTTCGCCGCCACCGCCACGCCCCGATCATCGTGAGTATGCCCGGCTTCGGGATACTGCTCGGCGCGGAATTCCTCGCCGCCACCGGCGGTGACATGACCGTATTCGGCACCGCCGACCGGCTCGCTGGTGTTGCCGGGCTGGCACCGGTGCCCCGTGATTCCGGGCAGATCAGCGGCAACCTGAAACGGCCCCGCCGCTACGACCGCCGCCTGCTGCGGGCCTGCTACCTGGCCGCGCTGGTCGCCGCCCGGCACGACCCAGCCTCCCACTCCTACTACAGCCGGAAGAAAGCCGAAGGCAAACGCCACATCCAGGCCGTGCTCGCCCTGGCCCGGCGACGACTCAACGTCCTGTGGGCCATGCTCCGCGAGCACAAGACCTACCAGGCCGCACCCGCAACCTGACTCCATCACGAACCCTCACACCGACCCGGCGGGATTGACAACTTCATTGAGAATCTCCTTCCGGGATTCGAGGGCGGCGGTCACGGTGGCGTCGAGCTGCCGACGCAGGGTGCGGGTGCGGAAATCCGAGGACACGCAGGTGTAGATCGACGTCGTGCTGGCGTGCTCGTGACCGACCTGTTCCTGCACGAATCGAGGATCCCAGCCGTCCTCGATAAGATGCGTCACATACGATCTGCGCAGACTGTGCAGGTCGAGACCCGCGTCCAAGCCGAGCGCGTCACGGTAGGCGGCGAACCGGGGTTCAGGCGCTGACAGCCGATCCGCAGCCCGCGCTCGGACGGCCAGGCCGCCGGGTTGCCGTCGACACCGAACAACGGGCGGATGTCGGTGAACCACTCGTCGAGGACCTCGGCGGTCCAGTCCCAGACTGTCAACACACCGCGGCGTTTCGGTGGCGATCCCTTCTTCGCCTTGCCGTAACGGACCTGGCAGCGGCCGAACTCGCCGAACTCTCGTGCGTGCGGGTTGACGCCCGAAGTCGGCGGCGTCGAGCATCCGGATCTCGTTGCGCCGCAAATCGAACGAGTACGCGGTCTTGAACAGCGTCGCGTCCCGGAACGCCGGTAGCCAGCCCTTGCGGCCGAACGCCCGGATCCGCGCGACCTGATTGTCGGCGTGCTCGAAGAACGCGTGAAGCTCGGCCTTGGTGAACGCCCGCTTCTTCGGGTCGGACTCGTTGTCCTGGACGTGGACCGCTGTGTTCCACTCGTGCACGATCTGGATCGGGTGGGTGCCGAACCGGTTCTCGCAGGTCGCCGGCCACTCGTAGAGCGGATCGGTCACGAAGTGGCAGAACGACCGGATCGCCTCGGAGTAGGACCGGATCGTCGACCTCTTCAGATCACGCAGGGACCGCAGGTCGCCGAGCCACTCGTCGATCATCGCCGGGGTCCACTGCCATGGGAAGGCGTTGACGTAGGCGGTGAACGCCTTCACCGTCTTCTCCCGCCCCTCCACTGTCGTGTGGGCCAGGTTCCGGGCGAGCTGCTGGTTGGCGAACCCCGCCAGCATCGCCTCGAACACCTGCTCCTCTGGACGCAACAACGACACCCCGTCGACCAGGTGCAGCCGCGCGGCACCGGGCACCGAACCGCCGAAACCCGCCAAACCGATCCACCTCCGTAGGTCGCATCAGATGCGAGAAAGTCGCATCGTATGCGAGTCGGTGGGGAATCCACAGGTAGGTGCGCAATCCTGACCGCTTCGCCCGAATCGGCTGGGCTATCCTTCCCAATGCCGCCGTGCCGAACCCGCTGGTGTAGGCCATATTCGCCGCCTGAGACCGGTCATGTGTACTCAGTCGCGAGTTCGCATCAGATGCGATTGGCGCTGGATGTAGTAACCGCCGAAAAACCAACGGATATGGCGTAGCCGCAGCTGGCCGCCGGTGAGGCGCTGGTTCGGTCTGCAGTGATGGCCGGTTGCGTTCGACCATGCTCACCGGGCCCGGGCGGATCACCCGCGCCGAGATCAGATACTCACACCCGAGCCGGAACAGCAGGGTCGGGGAATCGTGTTCCATCGCCCGTGCGAGCAGGAACTCGTCGAGTTCCTTGAGTTCGAGCGCACCGGCCACCCGCCACCCGAGGTACTGGGCGACCAGCCGAAGATGGTCGGTGCGGGTCTGGGCGCGGCGGCCGTAGGAACGGTGTAGCAGACCGGGCAGTGCCGCAGCCGGAATTGCGGGCCCGGCAGCCAAGGCCCGCGCCAGTGCCGGTCGTTCACGTGGTTGCGTCCGGCCTCACCGGGCCGCAGCAGCACCGAGTTCTCCCGCACGTAGGTGTCGAACACCTCCTGCGCATCGAACTCACGCCCCGCATACTTGTCCAGCAGTGAGCCCGCCCAGCCGCCCAACGTCATCGTCCGCAGAAGCGCCGGCTCGACCCCGGTCCTCTCGGCCAGGGCTTTCATCAGCGGTTCGGGGACCTCCCACCAGTCGTTGTTGACCATGTGCGCGGGCATCTCGGGCCCGAGCGAGGCCAGCAGAGTTTTGACCGGCATCCGGTAGATCCTGGCCAGCCGCTCCAGCCAGGACGACAGCGACTCCAGCAGATCCGGCTGCGGATGCAGCGGCCAGCGCGGTGGTGCGCTCACGCCAGGTCTCGTTCGAACATCCGGCGGCGTTCGGTCAGTCCGACGTAGGGCGCCAGCACGAGGGTCTTCTGGTTGATCGCTTCCTCTCCGGACTCGATGGCCGCGATCGCGGCGTCGGTCAGCAGTGTGGTCAGCTCGCCGATGGTGCCCTCGCTGCGGGTCAGCAGGTAGGTGGCCATTTCCACGGTCGCGATCGGCGATGACCGGCGCAGCGGGAACGCGGCGGCGAAGCTGGCCAGCAACGCACACCCTTGGGCGTCGGGTTGCCAGCGGGGAAGGATGAACGGGGCGAACCGGTTCTCCAGCTGCGGATCCGAGCGGAGCGCCAGGTAGGCGTCGTTAGTGCCGACCCCCACCAGCGGGATCCGCAGCTCGTTGCCGAGGAACCGCAACAGGTTCAGAAACTCCCGCCGGACCGTGCGGCTGCTGCCCGCCAGGACATTGTGCAGTTCGTCGATCACGAGTACCCGAACTCCGGTGGCGCGCAGCATGCTCAACACCAGCTGTTCGAGATCGGCCAGCCGCGGCGCCCGGGCCCGCGCGGGCGAGCCGAGAGCGGCCAGCAGCGCAGTGTAGAACCGGGGCACCGACGGCTCAGACGGCATCTGCATCGTCAGCACGGGGATCTCCTCGTGGTCAGGATGCGAGGACGGCGGATGCGCTCGGCAGAACTTCTCGATGATCATCGACTTGCCGTTGTTCGTCGGGCCGAGGATCAGCAGGTTCGGCATCCGCTGCTTGCGGGGCGTGTCCAGCAGCGTTTCCAGCCTGGCCAAAGCGTCGGTGGCGCGGGTGTAGCCGATCCACCGGTCCCCACGCACGTACCGCAACCGCTGCGGGCCCGGCAGCATCGCGATCGGGCGCGCCGAGGGATGCAGATGCGACAGGTCCCGATCGTCGATCACCACTGCTCGATCTCCTCGAACGGCGCCACCGGCGCGGCCGCCGAATCGGCGGGCGGTGGCGGCAGGACCGGATCCGCGCCTTTGCGGGGCGGGGTGTTGTTGTTGCGGCGCTGTTTGTCGCGGCGGGCCTTGCGGCTGGCCGCGGTGGCGGTGTCAGTGATGTGGCGCATCTGTTCGACCATCGCGAACAGCGCGTTCTCGTCGACTTCGGCGCGGCCTTGCTCGCGCAGCCGGGCCACCGCTGCGGTCTGCTCCCACACGCTGATCGCCGGACGTGACCACGTCCGGTACGGCACCTCGAGGTATTCGCCGGTGTCCGGGTGTAGGGCCCAGATGCGGGAGATGTCGCGCGGGTCGCGCCGCAGCACGAACTTGCCGAGCAGCTCCCGGCGCACGATCAGCGGCTTCAGGGCGTCGCAATAGTATTGGACGTGGTCGAGCCGGAAACCGCTGCGGGTCAGCGACCGCCGTTCCACCGGCAGGAAGTCGACAAGGAACGCGGTCTCGTTGGTCACCGTCGGCGGAGTTCCCAGCTCGGCGGCCTTGTCCGCCCACACCCCCGCCGGCGTGCGCCCACCCAGGCCGTCGTGCGGTTCGCCGTGGTAGCAGGCCACCGCCAGCGCCATCCACCGCTGCAGCTCGGTCAGGGTGAGTACGGCTTTCGCGTCGCTGTCGTAGTCTCCGCGCTCGCGCGGGTTGGAGAACGTGGTGCCCGGCAGCTCGTGGGTCAACTTCATCATGGTGCCGACCAGGCGTTCGACGATGCCGCCGTAATGCGGGGCGCCCAGCGGCCGGTAGTCCACGGTGATGCCGTGCTGATCGCAGCCGCGGCGCAAGGCCTCGCTCTTGAACTCCGTCGCGTTGTCGACATACAGCCTGACGGGTTTGCCGCTCATCGGCCACACCGCCTCCACTCCGAGGCGCTCGAGCCAGGCCCGCTTGTCAACCGCCATCTGCGCCAGGCACAACCCGACCGAGGTCGCCGACGGCGCTTCGAGGGTGATCACCAGGCCCGGAACACATTTGGTGGCCTCGTCGATCGCCGCGGTCACATACGGCCGGCTGATCGGCAGCCGGTGCAGCTCGTCGACCACGATCACATCCGCCGGGGTGTGATCGATCTGGACCCGCTCCAGCAGTCCTTCGGTCACCGGCGCGGAACCGCCCGCCGACCGGCGCGAACGTGCCGCGTCCACGCCTTCCCGGGCGGTGACCACCATCGTCTGGTCCAGCCGGCCGATCCGCCGCACTACCGCTGACCGGGACGGCGGCCGCAGCCCTTTGGCCTGGCACTCGTGGGTGATCTCGCGGCAGATCACCGCCACCGAACGACGCTGCCGCGTCAGATACCTCGTCCGCAGCACCTTGCGGACGATCGCCTCCACCTCGTCGGGTAGCCGCTCACCGCCGCGGCCGCCGCTCGAGGTGCCGGGCAGCAGGTCCGAGGCCAGTCCGTCCCCGGCCCGCCACCGCTTCACCAGCGCGTACACCTGCCGTCGCTTCAGGCCCAGCTCCGCTGCGGCGTCGTCGGCGGCGCCGGCGCTGACCCGATCGTTGTGGGCGAGGCGGCCGATCACCTCCGCCCGGTGCACCGCCGATTGCCAGTGCGACTCATCTGCGGTGACCACACCGCGGACAGTGGCCTTGGCCGTATCGTCGGACATACCGAAGCTCTCCCGTGCACACGAGTTCGAACGAAGCACGGTAGTGCAGACGAGTTCGCGACACACCGATATCCGAAGTCCACTGCAATCAGGACAGAACCCCGAGGACAGCAGTGCAGAGGAGTTCGAACAATGACACGTGACCCGGATCCACACCGCCGCGCCCCGCACCCTGCGTGGATCCGCCGAGGCGTTCCTGGACACCCTCACCCCCGGCAACACCCGCCGCGCATACACCGTCGCGGTCGTCAAGACCGTCGACCAGCTCGACGGCCGCGACCCGGACGGGCTGCCCGGCCCCAGCCGGGCCCTGGCCTCGGTCACCGACGACGAGATCGGCGCAGCCCTCGAAACCCTCTGGGGCCAAGCCGCGGTCAACACCTGGAACGCGCGCCGCGCCGCGGTCGCGAAATGGCTGTCCTGGTGCCGCGAGCAAGGCTGGGACGCCCCGGCCGTTCCGGCGTCGGCCGCGCGCTCGACCCCGCCGGATTCGGAGACTCCGGTGCGCTCGCGGACCGCGATCGACCGGCTCATCGCCCGCCGCGATGTCGGTCTGCGGGAGAAGACGCTGTGGCGGATGCTGTATGAAACCTGCGCTCGCACAGAGGAACTGCTCCAGCTCAACCTCGAGGATCTCGACCTGGCGGGCCACCAGTAGCCACGCCATATCCGTTGGTTTTTCGGCGGTTACTACCGGAACCCCATTACGTGAGCGTCACCGGCGTCGCTCTTGGCCCGGAGACCCCCAGGCGGTCGCGAAACCGGGACGCCTGCAACGGATTCACGGCAAGTACCCTTTACCCGGCGGCAACCAGGGCGGCCACCCACGGGCCGCGATAGGTCTCGATCCCGACCAGCACCTCGATATCCTCGTCCACGGCGTCACCGACCAGGCCCCCAATGATCGCATGCAGCCTCGCCATCCCGGCCACGCCTTAGCAAGCGGGCTTTGGCCAGGCGGCGCCCGGAGCCGTCCATCACTTCCACATCGTGATGGTTCTGGGCCCAATCGTCTCCTACGAACAGTTGCAACGGTCCTTCCGTCTTTCGGTGCCGATCAACCGCGAGCAGCTGGCTGGAGAACCATCAGCGACCTAATCAAACAGTGCTCACGTCACCACGGACGGGCACGACATCCCAGCAGCGATCAACTCTCCCGACCCACCGGTAGGGGCACGATCTTTGAGCAGGACTCGAAGTCCAGGGGGTAAAAGTGCTCACCTGCCGGTCGGCCACCAAGGAGTGTGCCGGACAACTCACTCCCAGAACTGATTAGGTGGTAGACAAAACGGCGGCGCAGCCTTCTCAGTTTCGGTGCGGGGCGTCCCAGATCCAGGGTCGTGCGCTGGCGTTGAGCGCGGTGGTGGCTCGGTCGCGTCGGCGAAGGTCTGGCCGGCGAGGGCTTCGCGGCGGAAGATCCGCCACCAGGGCTCTTGCATGCTGAGCCAGCATGCGCCGACGGGGATGAACGTGTGTTTGATCCGGGGCTGGTCGGCGAGCCATTCGCGGGTGGATTCGCTGTTGTGACTGGAGAGGTTGTCGGTGATCACGTAGCCCGGGACAGCGGGCCGGATCGAGAATTGTCAGCTGGGCGTGTTCTGCGCCTATACCGGCAGCAGGGGGCGGCCGCTGATCGATCGGGAGTTGTATCTGCCCAAGTCGTGGACCGAGCATTGTCAGCGGTGCAGGGAGGCGAGCGTGCCCGATGACGTCGTAGTCGCGACCAAGGCGACGCTGGCGAAGAACATGCTGGCCAGAGCTCTGGATGCGGGAGTGCCGACCCGGTGAGTTACCGCTGACGAGGCCTACGGCGGTGATGGCAAGTTCCGGGCCTGGCTCGACGAACGCCGGATCGGGTATGTCGTGGCTGTCCCGCGTAGTCAGACCATCCCGGCCACCGCGGGCTGCACACGCGCCGATCACCTGGTCGAGCAAGCACCCTCGCAAGCGTGGAAACGCCGTAGCTGCGGTGCCGGAGCGAAAGGACCACGAATGTTCGACCGGGCGGTGGCCTCTCTGCCGGTCTACGAGTGGACCACCGCCGCGGGCTGGAGCCGTTGGCTGCTGGCCCGTCGAGCCCTGACCCCGAACAACAAGGGCGAACTCGAGACCGCCTACGACCTGTGCTGTGCACCCACGGGCACCACCGACGAGGAACTGATCCGCGTCGCCGGATCACGGTGGGCCGTAGAGGACTGCTTCCAGACCGCGAAAACCGAGGTCGAGCTCGACCACTACCAGGTCCGCCACTACGACGCCTGGTACCGGCACATCACCCTTGCCATGCTCGCCCACACCTACCTCGCCGTCACAGCTGCTATCGCCCAAAAGCATTGGCAACGGCTTCATCCCGCTCACCCTCGGAGAAATCCGACGTCTTCTGGCACACCTGATCACCAACCGCCCAGCACTCGCAGCCATACGGCGATGGTCGACCTGGCGGCGACGCCACCAATACCGGGCGAAGAAAGCCCACTACCAGCGACGACACCGACTACATCAGGAAGTGCAGCTGGAGTACCAGTGGTGACCAGGGTGTCGCTGCGGCGGGTCACCAGCACGGGGGCGATGTAGTGTTGTTCGAGCCAGAATCGTAGATACTTCACCTGACCGTAGGTTTCGTCGGTGGTGAACCACCGAAACGGCACCTCCGCCGCCAGAGCACGCTCGAGCATCTTCATCACCAGCCGGGGTTGGTCGCGAACTCGAGCTCGTCCGGAATGCCGGTGCCGCGATAGCGTTCACGGTCGGCGGTCCAGGATTCCGGCAGATACAGTTCCGGTCCACCGGAGCATGTCCATGCCGGGACGAGTAGGCCAGAAACGCCCCGACGTGGCAGTTCTCGGTGCGCCTGGCCGCGCCGGAATGCTGACGCTGCACCCCTGCCGAACGGACTCCCTTCGTCAGAAACCCCGTGTCATCGGCGTTCAACACCGAATCCCGATCACCGAGCCCGCTCGGCCACATAGCCGTTCACATAGTCACGAACCACGTCGACGTCCCAGTCCGCCCGCCGCAGCAAACGCCGCATCCCGTCCGGGCACACCTCGCCGACCCGCTCCGCCAGCGTCCACCCGTTCTTACGCTCCAGCCCCGCGACCAGGCCGGTCGCAGACTCCCGCGCCCGCCCCCGCGGCTCCGGCCGGGTGAACCGGCCGCCGATCCGAACACACAGCGAATCCAACTCCGCTGCAAAACATCCACGACCACGCAGGCACAACACTCGAACCCAGTGACGTTGCAGTACTAGCTAGGTGATCTGGGTGTCGAGCATCTCGGTCAGTTTTATACTCATCAGTTCACTCGTCGCAGAACGGGCCCGAGGGTATCGAGTACAGTGGGGTCCTCGATAGTGGCAGGGACTGACGGGTTGTCTCCGTCGGCGATTTCGCGCATCGTCCTGCGCAGGATCTTGCCCGAGCGGGTCTTGGGGAGTGCCGCGACGATGTCGACTCGATCGAGCGTGGCGACCGCACCTACCTCGGCCCTGACGCGCTCGGCGAGTTCAGCGCGTATTCGAGCGCTATCGGTGTCGGCGATGCCGGCTTTGAGCACGACCAGAGCACGCGGAATCTGGCCCTTGAGCTCGTCTCGAACCCCAATGACCGCGCACTCCGCTACTGCCTTGTGGCCGGCGATCGCGGCTTCGAGCGAGCCCGTAGACAGGCGATGACCAGCTATGTTGAGCACATCGTCTGTACGGCCCATGACGAAGAGATAGCCGTCATCGTCGATGTAACCGCCATCCCCCGTGAGATAGTAGCCCGGGTAGGCCGATAGGTAGGAGTTCACGTAGCGGTCATCGTCGCCCCAGAGCGTTGGAAGGGTGCCGGGCGGCATGGGCAATTTGATGCAGATCGCCCCTTCGGTACCTGGGCCCACCGGTTCACCATTTTCGTCCAGTACCTGAACGTCGAATCCGGGCACTGCGGTGGTGGGTGAGCCAGCCTTGATCGGCAGAAGCTCGAGGCCCTTGGGGTTGCATGCTATCGGCCACCCGGTCTCCGTCTGCCACCAATTGTCGATCACTGGAACGTGGAGCGTCGAGGCGGCCCACAGGTACGTATCGGGGTCGAGCCGCTCGCCCGCCAGATAGAGGGTGCGGAGAGCTGGAAGGTAATAGTTCGAAAGCAGACTCGCCTGCGGATCGACCTTCCTGATGGCCCGCAACGCGGTTGGGGCAGTGAACATAGCCACCGCGTTGTACTCGGCAGCGATACGCCAGAAAGCCCCTGCGTCGGGTGTGCCTACCGGCTTCCCCTCGTACAGAACGGTTGTAGCACCGGTCAACAATGGACCATAGACGATGTAGGAGTGTCCGACGACCCATCCCACATCGCTAGCGGTGAACATTGTTTCGCCCGCCGCGACGTCGTATAAATACTCCATCGACCATCGCAGCGCGACAGCATACCCCCCGCAGTCACGGTAGATGCCTTTCGGCTTCCCGGTCGTGCCAGATGTGTATAAGATATATAGTGGATCGGTAGATGTCATCGTCACGGGTTCGGCGCCTTCCTGAGCTGCCGTACCTGCCTCCCAATCCATCCAGTCGATGTCACGCTCCCCAAGCTCTGCCCGCTCTTGCTCCCGCTGAAGGATCACACAGTGCTCAGGCTTGTGTGTCGCGCGCCGGATCGCCTCGTCCAAGAATGGCTTGTACTTCACCACACGCGAAGGTTCGATTCCGCAGGATGCCGATACGATTACTTTTGGTGTCGCGTCGTCGATCCGAGCGGCGAGTTCTTGGGGCGCAAAGCCGCCGAAGACGACCGAATGGATCGCTCCGATTCGCGCACAGGCGAGCATCGTGATGACGGCCTCCGGGACCATCGGCATGTAGATCAGTACGCGGTCACCCTTTTCGACTCCGAGCCCCCGCAGCCCTCCCGCAGCAGCTCGCACGCGGGACAACAGGGCCGCGTAGGTGATCGTCTCCTTCCGACGTGTCAAGGGCGAGTCGTAGTGAATAGCGACCTGCTCGCTCCTGCCGCCGGCCACGTGTCGATCGACCGCGTTGTAGCAAACGTTGAGTTCTCCATCTGAAAACCAACGGTAAAATGGGGCTGTCGAGTCGTCGAGGATGGTGGTGGGTGGAGTTATCCAGTCGATCGCGCGGGCCGCTTCCGCCCAGAAGCCACCCGGATCCGCAAGGCTCTCTTCGTAGACGCGGTCGTAGTACCCGCCAGTCGCCTGGCCTCTTGTAGCCTCTCGTTGCGACATGTGAGCGCTTGTGGCTCGACCGTATTCGGGCGTCGCAGTCATGTCTTTCGGAAGCCTTTCGAGAGCGTCGTATCCAGACCGGGGACGCGGTGTCGCCTGTCAGGCTGAAGGGGCCAATGGTTTTCCATGACCATGACCATGACCATGACCATGACCATGACCGGATCGTGGGCCGTGTGCTGATGGGTGACCGACGACCGGGCTGCTTGTCAATCCAAGCGCTAGGTTCGGCCGGTTTACCGAAGCGGGGTCGGTGATTGTATAGCCAGGCACGCCCTCTGGAGGATGGCCCTGGTCGCCCGCATCCGGCGTATCCATTCAAGCCTCTGAGAGCTTGACCGCAGTTGTGGCACGGATGGTGCGCCGGAGGATCCGATGGTCCGAGGTGGAGACGGGACCCCATTGATCGGTCCGGGTGTGTGAGAACCGGTTATCGGTGATTGCAGATAGGATGGTCACTTCGAACGCCGCATCTAAAATATGCGCCGCATCATCCTGAGTTTTGCCGTACTATAGGGCGGATAGATTATCGATAGGTCGGGGAACGCCCTCTTTGACAGAACCGCTTTACGATGGCTGAATTGTTCGAATCCCCATTTTCCGTGATAAGAGCCGAACCCGCTTCCTCCGACTCCGCCAAACGGGAGCTGAGGGACCAGTGAATGTATGACGGCGTGATTGACCACGACAGCGCCCGCACTGATGCTGGAAAGCATTTTCCTGCGCTCGGAACGGGAATTGCTGAATAGATATGCCGCCAACGGTTTCGGGCGTGCGCTGACGAATTCCAGTGCGTCTGCCATTGAATCTACTGCGATTGTAGGCAGGATCGGGCCGAAGATCTCGTTGCTCATCAGCTTCGATTCGAGGTTCGGATCGAGCACGATTGTCGGTTGAATTGTCAGGTTATCGCCATCTGCCCGCCCACCGAACGCCACCATGCCACCGGACGAGGCAATCATGTCAACAAGTCGATCGTGATGCCTTCGGTTGATGATCCGCATACCCGAATCCAACTCGGCCGATCGGAACGTCTTCACTGCGGTGATGAGGCGTGCCAGGAACTCTTCTTTGATCGTGCGGTCTACGAGGACGTAGTCGGGGGCGATGCATGTTTGGCCGGAGTTCATGAACTTCGACCAGGCAATGCGCCGGGCCGCCACCTCGAGATTGGCCTGTTGCGTGACAATGACTGGACTTTTGCCGCCGAGTTCGAGCGTGACCGGCGTCAGCTGCCGCGCTGCTCCGGCCATGACCAGTTTGCCGATCTCGATGCCGCCGGTGAAGAAGACATGATCCAATCCGCGGGCCAGCAGGTCCTGTGTAACCTGGCCGTCGCCTTCTACAACCTTCACCGCGTCATTGTCGAGGTAGTGGGGAACGAGCCTCGCGAGCAGTCGGGAGGTGGCGGGCGAGTACTCAGACGGCTTGAGGATAACGCAGTTGCCTGCGGCGATGGCGCCGACGAGTGGTCCCAAGGTCAGGTTGAGTGGATAGTTCCATGGCCCTATGACAAGGACCACGCCCAAGGGCTCATATTCATACCAACCCCGGCCGGGCATCGCGGCGATAGGCAGTCGGGTATGGCGCCGACGCGCCCATTTGTGGAGGTTCTTGCGGGCATAGGCGGCCTCGACCGAGGGCGTCACGATATCGCCCATCCATGTCTCGGCCGAGGAGCGGCCCATATCCTCGGCGAGGGCGTTGGTGATCAGCGCTTCGTTCTCGGACAAAAGCCGCTCGATGCCGGCGAGCTGATTGCGGCGCCAGGTGAGGCCACGTGTCCGCCGGGAGGCGAACGTGCGCCGGAGGGTTTCGACGGCATTCTCGATAGCCTGGCCGGAATCGCGCCCGGGGAGGACTGCCGCTTCTTCGCCAGTTGATTCGTCAACTGAAGCAGGTGGACGGTTTGCGGTCATGGTGTGCTCCCAGCAAGCAATATCGGTAATGTCTGGACGAAAGGTGACGTTGCGGCATCCTCGGTGAGCGGCCGGCTGTATGCCACGAAGGCATTGGACTCGCGCCGCCGTCCGAAACGTTCTGAAGCGCCGCAGTGTCTTCGAGCGAGTGGACGTCGGCAATCTCGGTTCCCACCGCGTCCGCATGCTGCATGCCTACGGTGTCCTAGGTGGGAGTCGCGGGGCGGGTGAAACGACCCGAGGAGCAGGTCGCTCTCTGGGTAGAACGGATCCAGCTCGCGCCCCGAACGCCGCGGAGCCGAAAGGGCGCACCAGGCAGTGGTCGCTCGGCGCACTCTGCCACGTCCGGCAATCGACTCCGATCTGCCGATACATGCAGGAGGCATGCTTGCCCTTGAGGTGACTGGTGAACGACCGTCCCATGGCGGTGCAGTGCCGTTCCCCCGCGCCGATTTCGCTGGGGGGCGCGGGCTGTTCCGGGCACGACTATAGTGGCACATGCTCGACCTCCTCCTGTGACGTCGACCCCTGGGGGACGGTTTGGCCGGCGGGGCCCGCCGACGCGCGTTCGCTTCAATCCGCTCGAGTGGCTACACCTGCGCATCTAGGGCTGCGCAGGCGCCTCTCGCCGGTCGGCGACTTGAACAATTGATTTTCCCAGATTGTCGCCCGAAAACAGTCCGATCAGTGCCTCGGGCGCCCGCTCGAGGCCTCGAACGACATGCGAGCGCAATGACAACGCACCCGTCTCGAGCCACCGGCGCATGTCACGCCGGAAGTCGGCCAGCCGGTCGGCATGGTCCATGATGAGAAAACCATGCATGGTCACTCGTTTGGTCAACAAGTCGACCAACGGAGGTGCTGGGCTGGGCGCCTCCTGGTTGTAATCGGCGATCAGTCCGCAGACCGCGATGCGGGCATTGTTATTGAGAAGCGGCCAGACCGCGCCGAGAATGTCGCCACCGACGTTCTCGAAGTCGATGTCGATGCCATTTGGACACGCTGCCTGCAGCGTGTCGGGGAAATCGGTCGCTCGATAGTCGACGCAGGCGTCGAATCCGAGAACATCGACCACATAGCGACATTTCTCCGGCCCGCCGGCGATACCGACAGCACGACAGCCCTTGAGCTTCGCGATTTGCCCGACAAGCGACCCGACTGCTCCGGCTGCGGCCGAAACGACCACGGTTTCTCCCGCCACGGGCCTCCCGATATCCAGTAGGCCGACATACGCGGTGTGTCCGACCATTCCCAGCGGGCCGAGGTAGATGTCCGGCGACGGTTCACGATCAGGAAGCAACTCGACTTGCCCGCCGGACAGCACGACATACTCCTGCCAGTCACCGACTGCCGCTACAACGCTGCCGATGGGTACGCGTGGGTCCAATGAGCTGACGACCTCGCCGACGAAGTGTCCCGACATGGGTGCGTCGAGTTCATAGGCCGGCATATAGCTACCACCCGGATTCATCCGGGCTCGCATGTAGGGATCTACCGAGAGGGAAAGTGTGCGCACGAGCACCTGACCAGGGTCTGGTTCGGCCAAGGTTCGTGTTTCGAGCGCGAAGTCCTGCAGATCGGGACGTCCGTTCGGGCGCCGCTTGAGTATGACGGCTGTTGTGCGCATTGTCAGGACGCCGATTCGGCTGGGGCGGAGGCAGTGCCCGTGGCGGGGGGGTGCAGAATCAATCGGCCGGTGGCGATCTGGACGATGTCGCGCAGGCGCACTACTTGCCCGCCGGCGGCCCAGTTGCCCTCGTCGATCTCCTGGATTTGCGACCAGATGTCGAGGGGCTGTGGCGTGCCGTCGCGCTTATGCGGCGCGATGGTCTCCCACACCGTGGCCGCGATGGCTTCTCGTTTGGCATCGTCAAGCGATCCTTTCGGCACACCGATCTGAACCAGAATTGGGCCGAAACTGTTTGCGGTGCTGATGAATTCACCTGCGATGGTGACCCCCCCCTCGGCCCAGTCGTCGAACATTAGCCAGGTGATGTCCAGTGCCGCCGGGTGAGCGGAGCCACCGGCCTCGATATCCATCACTCGCCGAGTGAGCGTGGCTGCGATTTGGGCGCGTGCGGCGCGATCGAGTGCCTCGCGTGGTGAGCGGATCGTGATCGAGGGCATAGCGGCTTCCTTACCTTGACGGAGATTTTGGGGGGAGTCATCTGGTAGACCCTCTGCTATCGTACATATTGGCTATACACTCAGCAAGTATTTAGGAGGTGCCTGTGGTGTCCGGTTCGGGAGTTGAAACCAGTCACGCGCGCGCGCCTGGGGCCTCGGCCCAGGCGCAGGGCGAACGCGCAAATGTAGGTGTTGAGCATTGGGCTGAGGCGCGTCCTGACGAGATCGCGCTCATCGAGGACGATCGATCACTGACCTGGCGGCAGCTGAACATCCTGTCCGACGCTGTGGCCGAAGCGCTGTCCCAACAGGGGGTCGCGGCAGGTGACGTCGTTGCCGTACGTACGCATATCCGCATCGAGTGGGCGATCATCGATCTGGCGCTGTCGAAGATCGGATGTCGCTTATTGGGTCTCAACTGGCGGCTCACGCCAGGCGAGGTGGCCGGCATCATCAGCGACAGCGGTGCGCGCGCGCTCTTCTTCGATGACTCTGATCCCGCCCCGTTGCTCGATGCTGTTGTCTCGATCCCTTCGCTGACACTCGTGGGAATTGACTACAGCGGTGACAAAGCGTCAACGCTCTCGGACATGCTGGATATTGCTGCACCGACTCGGATCGCGAAGGCTCCAGCCCCGTTGGTGATATACACCTCCGGCACCACCGGACGACCGAGGGGCGTGGTGATCGCCCCTCGGCCTGGAGCGGAACAGGCCTTCGCTGAATACCAGGCCGACGTCGCACAACACGGTGCTCAAGTTGCTGGTGACGTGGTGTTGGTGACGATGCCGATGAGTCACGCGATCGGTCCGGCGATAGTCCGCGCCGCAGAGGCGCTGGGCAACCGAATGATCATCCTGCGCAGGTTCGATCCTGAGGAAGTCCTGCGTTTGATCGATGCGTACCGGGTCAGCTTCTGGACCGGCGTGCCGACGATGTTCAAGCGCCTGGCCGCGCTTCCTGCGGAGGCATTTGTCGACCGCGACCTCAGCTCCATCCGGGTGTTATCGGTCGGCGGTGCGCCGACGACGACTTCGCTGAAGCAATGGATCAACGCGACCTTCGGGCCGTGTCTCTACGAAGGTTATGGTGCAAGTGAGGTCGGTATGGTCACCGCGCTTCCCCCGGGGATGGACTCTGACCGGCCCGGATCGTGCGGTCGACCTTTCCGTCATGTCGAGATCAGCGTGCGTGGCACCGATGGGTCTCCGTTGGCCCCAGGGGAGATCGGCGAGATTTGGGTGCGGTCCCCCCTCGCCATCAACGGCTACCTGAACGCGCCACCGCTGAGTCCAGAAGATCTTGATGTGGAGGGGTTCTTCCGCGTCGGCGACGTCGGCCGAATTGACGAACAAGGCTATCTGTATCTAGTCGATCGTTCCAAGGACCTCATCGTTGCAGGTGGCGTCAACATCTACCCGGCGGAGGTCGAGGCCGCTCTGCTGAAGCACCCCGCCATCCAGGACGCAGCGGTGATCGGCATCCCAGACGACGATTTCGGCGAACGGGTGAAGGCATTTTGCGAGGTCAAGCCGAGCCACTCTGTCGATGAGGCGGAAATTCTTCAGCACTGCCGTCGTCATCTCGCGTCCTACAAGTGCCCGCGTTCAGTGGAAATCATCGACGAGCTCCCGCGCAATGCCATGGGAAAAGTCCTGAAGCGCAACCTCAGACAGCCCTATTGGGAAGGACAAGAACGAAGCATATGAACGACATTCTTAACCTCGCCGGCAAGGTCGCCGTCATCACCGGTGCTGGGCAAGGAGTGGGCCGCCAGATCGCGCTACACTTCGCCGCGCACGGCGCTGGAGGCGTTGTTGTGAACGACTACTACCTCGACCGTGCGGAGGCTGTCGCCGCGGAGATCGTGGCCGCTGGCGGACGTGCTTTGGCGGTCGAGGGCGACGTGACAAATCCGCGATCTGTGGCAACGATAATGGCCGCGGCAACCGAGGAGTTCGACGGCATTGATGTGCTGGTCAACAACGCTGGCAACGCTGGAGCCACCCCAACAGGAGAGGAGGCAAAGCCGTTCTGGGAGACGGGCCCCCAAGTCTGGGACAGCCATATCGCCGTCAACTTCTACGGTGTCCTGAACTGCACGGCTGCGGCTATTCCGACAATGATCGGGCGTGGTGGCGGCAATATCATCACAGTCATCTCCGATGCTGGACGGGTCGGTGAGGCCGGTCTCGAGATATATTCCGGTGCCAAAGCGGGGGCGGCAGGCTTCATGCGGGCTGTGGCGCGTTCGCTTGGACGGCACGCGATCCGTGCGAACTGCATCTCCATCGCGGCAACCCGCACTCCGACGGTGGCTGCCGCCTTGGACGGCGGCGATCCCGCACAGCTCAAACGGGCGCTGGAGCGGTACGTCATACGGCGTGCGGGGGAGCCGGTGGATGTGGCCAATATGGCGCTTTTCCTGGCGAGTGATGCGAGTTCCTGGGTTACCGGGCAAACTTATCCGGTCAACGGAGGCTTCTCGTTCTCGCTATGACCGAACCGACGATTCTGACCGAACGTGACGGCGCCTGTTTGATCATCACGATGAACAGGCCGCGCGTCCGCAATGCATTTGATGACGCGATGTCGGAGGCGATGGCCACGGCGCATGACTTGTTGGACGACGACGAGAGCCTGTGGATCGCAATTATTCACGGCGCGGGGGGAAACTTCAGCGCTGGCGCTGATCTCAAGGCATTGGCCCGCGGCGAACGGGCTACCACAGCGCGCCGCGGCAACTTCGGCATGTTGGCAAGACCGTCGCGCAAGCCGGTCATCGCGGCAATCGAAGGCTTCGCACTCGGCGGGGGCTTCGAGGTCGCGCTGGCGTGCGACCTGGTAGTCGCCTCGTGTGAAGCCGAATTCGGCTTGCCGGAAGTAAAATACAACCTGGTGGCGCTCGGCGGTGGTTTGTTCCGGCTGCCGCGTCGGATGCCTTACCATGCGGCACTGGAAATCGCCCTGTCGGGCGAGCCAGTCGATGCCGAAATCATGCATCGGTGGGGCGTGGTGAATCACGTGACGGAGGTGGGTGATGCCTTGCCACGCGCGCGCCAACTGGCCGACGCCCTTCTCCGTAACGGACCGACTGCGCTGGTGGCGACAAAGCGAATCGTTGCTGACTCGGCGGGCTGGACCGACGATCAGGCATGGGATCAGCAGCTGTCGATAGCGCGCACTGCGCTGGAGGCCGAAGACGCGTCCGAGGGACTGTTGGCCTTCGCCGAAAAGCGCACACCACGCTGGAAGGGGCGATGACGACGCCTGACTGCCAAGCGCCGTAGCACGGCGTCGATTGCGGGCGACTCAATCAGTTCAAGCTCTTGCGAAGATGGTTCATGGCGTCGATTCCCGGTCCGACCATCGACAAGAATCTTGTAAAAGACGAAGGTAGGTCGCCGGGTGATCACATCAACCTGGTCGGATAGATGCAATCTTTGAGGTAAGACAGTGGCCGCGCTCACGGAAGCCGTGCGCGCTTCCGATCGTGTGCGCTCCGATCGTAACCGGGACGCCGCCCGAGTCCGGCTCGGGCGGCGATCTGCCCACTCCTGTTCGGCGAGGACTTCCAACGACTGGTGCGAAGGATGAGCAAATGAAGATCGACCTCACTGTCCCGATCTCGGGTCCAGCCGACTGCCGCGACGTTGTCGCCCAGGCAGAGCGTGACGGCTACGACGGGGTGTGGACCACCGAGACGAAGCACGACCCGTTCGTGTCACTGGCGCTCGCGGCAACGGTGACCGAACACATCGAATTAGGCAGCGCGGTCGCGCTCGCATTCGCGCGGAATCCGATGTCAGTCGCTGTACTCGGTCACGACCTGCAGCACCTCGCCCAAGGCCGGATAAGGCTCGGCCTGGGCACTCAGATCAAGGCCCACATCACCCGCCGGTTCGGAATGCCGTGGTCTTATCCGGCCCGTCGCATGCGAGAGTTCGTGCTCGCGCTGAGAGCAATCTGGCAAAGCTGGGAGAACGACACACCGCTCGACTTCCGGGGCGAGTTCTATACCCACACACTGATGCCGACGATGTTCGTGCCGGACCGCCATCGATACGGGCCGCCGCCGGTATTGCTCGCCGCGGTGGGCACTGCGATGACCGAGATCGCGGGAGAAGTCGCGGATGGCGTTCTCTGTCACGGTTTCACCACTGAGCGGTACCTACGAGAAGTTACCTTACCAGCGCTGCGTCGTGGCAGGGAGAAGGTGGGACGCACGCTCGATGGGTTCGAGATCACCGGTTCGACGATGATTGTCGTCGGCCGCGATGAGCAGGAACTGGAGAAGGCGCTGGTGGGCGTGCGTAAACAGATCGCATTCTACGCTTCGACACCGGCCTACCGGGCGGTCCTGGACCTGCACGATCGTAGCGAGCTGGGCGAAAGGTTGCACCAACTGTCGCGTGCGGGTGAATGGAACACGATGGCCTCGCTTGTCGATGACGAATTCCTGCGCGCCGTAGCGATTGTAGGCAAACCGAACGAAGTCGCGGCCGAACTCAAAAGGTCATACGGGGACATGCTCACCCGTGTCTCCTTCTACACACCATACGAAATAGATCCCAAGTTAGTTAGCGAACTCGCCGTTGCTGTACGCGCGGTGTGATCGGAGGCGTATATGCGCAGCGTTGACTTGAAGACTGTTGTGACCGACGCGGTCACACTCGGTGAACCCTAATGAAGGGGGAATTCTTTCGTGCCCGCTGGAGGACGACCCTCTCTAGGGACGAGGAGAGGCGAGCTGGGAGGTGCGGTGACACACCGACTGTAGTGGGGCTGGGTCACCCCTCCACGCACGCGGCCCGCACGCCGCGTCTACCGCCATCCGCTCACCAGCCCTGACCGTCGCGCGGTCAGACGGACATGCCTCAGATTGCCAGCCTGCTCCATGTTCGCGGGCAGGTCGGCAGCATCCTGCCGCGGCGCGCGCTGGCGAAAAAGTAGGCCGTGCCCGCCGATATGCACATAAGGATTCGGTGCCACGGCAGCTCGTGCGCTCACCGGCGTCGGCGAGGTGCTCCAACCGGTGCAGATTGCTACCCACGTCATCGCCGGGGTCGACGACGAGCATTTCCTGATCTTGCCGCACCTGCAGGTACTGGACATGTACCGGCACAAGCGCGCCGACTACGACCGGTGGCTGCGCGGCATACGC
>NZ_JBJZOK010000051.1:0-35138 GCF_047200615.1 Nocardia sichangensis | reverse complement strand
AAACCAGCTCACCGGGGGATTTCCGTGAGCGCCGACAAGCGTACAGGTCTGCACCTCCCCACTAGAGAACAACGCCATACCGCGAGGTCTGCGGTATCGACCAGCGCGTACCCTCCAACACCCTCTGACCAAGATCATTTCAGCGACACGCCGAAGAGGTTGACACTACTGCCGGTCCGCTGCAGAACACCTTTCGAATTGAACATTGACACCAACGACTATCAGCGGTTTTACTCTGGGGTCCTCATCGCCCTGCGAGGGTTGGCAACACATGCCGACCGCCTCACCGGCACTGATAGCCGCCGAGTCCTCATCGCCCCTGCGAGGGTTGGCAACCCGTGTAGACACCGCAGGCACGGCGGAGGCCGCCGCGTCCTCATCGCCCCTGCGAGGGTTGGCAACTCGAAGATGGCGGCGAGGATCTTGTCGTGCACCTTGTCCTCATCGCCCCTGCGAAGGTTGGCAACATCAACATCGGATGGTTCGACCGCGGCGGCGGCGCGAGTCCTCATCGCCCCTGCGAGGGTTGGCAACTCATTCGTCGGCCGGCGTACGCCGTAGCGTTCGCCCGTCCTCATCGCCCCTGCGAGGGTTGGCAACACATCAAGGGCGCACGCGATGCCCGCAAGACCGCCGGTCCTCATCGCCCCTGCGAGGGTTGGCAACGCGTGTTCGGCGCTCATTGGTCGCCAGCCTTCTTGGTGGAGTCCTCATCGCCCCTGCGAGGGTTGGCAACGGGATCGGCACCCTCATGAAGCTCTTTTGGGCATGGGTCCTCATCGCCCCTGCGAGGGTTGGCAACCGGCCGTGCCCGACGGGCGCTTGGCGCTGATCTACCGCGTCCTCATCGCCCCTGCGAGGGTTGGCAACGTGATGCCCACATCAGGATCGAGGCCATGCCTCACGGTCCTCATCGCCCCTGCGAGGGTTGGCAACGCGGGGCTGACCATGTAGATGGGGGTGAAGGCCATAGTCCTCGTCGCCCCTGCGAGGGTTGGTGTCAACGTCGGTTGAATTTCGGATCTAGCACTGATTTCGTAATCATGCGGGTTGGCTGCTCAGCCGCTCAGAAGGATTCGCCTGCAAAGTGGGTTAGATTTCGCGGGTGCGAACATCTGCCGTTTGCGCAGCTTAAAAGGCCAGCTGATCAAACGCCGAATGTACGGTCGCGCTGACCTTTCGCTGCTCCAGCACTGGAGCCTCCTCGGATAAGCAAAGAGCAGCTACCACCGAGGATGGGGGAAGCCATTGACTGGACAGACCATCTTCCGCGCCGCAACGAATGACCGAATCCACGCGTAAACACGGACGACCGACCGGTTCGCCATCGAGCGGGCCAGCAAGAAACCAACTGAAGGTTGGTTTTTCGTCGTGGATTGATTTGTCGGTGGGTGCCGGTACGGTGGCGCGTGCTGCTTCACACTGGGGAATGGAGGTTTTGTGAGGCTCAGAGTTGGGGTATCCACTTCGGCGCGCGCAGTGCCGTGGGACAAGGTTCTCGAACCCGGCCGTGCGGTTTGTTATTCGCTATTGACGAGTGCCGCGCCGACGTTGGCTCGGCGTCTTCATGAGCAGGGGTGGGGTCCGCATGGGATGGTGCCGTTCGGCTATTCGGGGCCGGTCTTTCCTCGTGCGGTCAAGCGGCGTGGCGTGTATTCAGCGGGGGGCCGCGGTTATTTAGAGTTGGGCAGTCCGTTGCCGGAGGTGATCGCCGCGTGGTCGGTGGCGCTGTCGGGGCGGGAGTTGATCGATTGGGGTGGGGTTGCTCTGCGTGTTCACGACATCGCCTTGGTGGAGACTGCAGTCGACGAGGGTACTGCTCGGTTGCGGACCCGGACACCGGTGGTGATGAAGGGTTCCGGTCGCGATGATTCGGGGCAGCGGACGACGAGGCAGGCGTGGGTGTTGCCGACCGAGCCGGAGTTCCATCATTACTTCGAGCAGAATCTGCGCCGCAAAGCCGAAACCTTGGGGCTGGCTCCGGAGGTGGCGTTGGAGCAGATCAGCTGGGTGGGCCCCAAGCGGTCTTTCGCTGTTGGTGATGGCCTCAAGCCCGGCGCGGCGGTCGAGGCGGTGCTGCGCGGAGACCCGGTAGTGCTGAAGGCTATTCGTGATTGGGGTCTCGGGCAGGCGAACGCTGCGGGCTTCGGGTGGGTAGCCGCGTGAATACCGCGTCGATGACTGTCGGGTCGGTGGTGCGGTTGACCGCTCATCCGCTGCAGCGAGTGGGGGCTTACGCGCTGACGGCGCTGGCTGATGTGAGGGATCGCCACCGCTCACCGGAGTCATTGTCACTGCCGGAGTTCAACTACGCATGCGAACAGATGACCGCCGACGTTGTCGCGACCGCAGACTTGCCCGATACGAAGGCGCCCGGGTCATTCTGGCTGGCGGCCAGCTACTTGTTCTGGCCGAACTCCAAAATGAACCCCACTAACCGGAAATCGCTATCGACCCCACAACGCCAGGATCAGATCAGGCAGTGGCGTCAGCGTCCGTCGGCTGTGTTGGATGTGCCGTGCGTGTTGTGCGGCGCAGCGGCGTGCGGCTTCTACGGCAAGGTGGATGTTCCCTTGGCCGCGAGTGCTGAGCACCGCAACACCGTTGTGCCGGGCCATGACGGTATGGCGCTGTGCGTCGGCTGCCTGTGCAGCTTTCATGCCCTTCCTTACGGCTGTTCGATCCGTGGCGGCAAGGCTGCGGCGCTGCACAGCTGGGACGATGAGGTGCTGGCGAGGATGACGCTGCGTCAGACGCGTCGGACACGACAGCAAGCGCAGGTATCGACCACCGAGGCTAGTGCGGGTCTGTACTCGCGTGAGGCTGAAGCGTTGCGTGCGTTGCGGATCTATGAGCATCCGGTGCGTGAAGGGGTTGAGCTCTATGTGTTCAGCAACTCCAACAAACAGCAGACGCTGGATGTGCACCGCATCGAGCAGCCGTTGACGGAGTGGCTGCGTGCGACGCTGCAACCCGCTGTTCTCGGCGCAGGGTTTCGGTACCTGATTCGCGCTCACCACACATCGAAGACTGCTGGGTCGGTGCGGTTGGCTTACAACGCTTTTCATTATCCGCACCGGTTGGCCGCGACCGCGGTGTCTTATCTTGCCGCGCTCACCGATGTTCATGGCGCACCACCGCCGGAGACGGTCGATCTGGCCGGTTTGTATCAGTCATTCATCAAGGAGGTACTCGGCGTGCCGCAACGCGAAGTCGACCAGATCGTACGGCTGGGGGACCGGATCGGGCAGCTGCTACGCAACCAGCCGCAGCGCGGCACGCTCAAGGAATTCGAGCACGTTCAGTCCGATCCGGGCAGGCTGCAGGGATGGCTCAAACGTCAGGCCACAGCGTGGACTTTGCAGCGGGGGGTGTCTGAGCCGTTGATCACCACTGAGCAGTGGCGGTTGCTGTTCGAACCGAGCGACCGCGTGCGATTCCACCGCGATCTGCTGTTCGTTGCCGTGTTGGAGCATTTGGCCACGCACGGCTGGCTCACCGGCACGCCCGCAGAGCGTGACGATCTCGATGACAACATTCTCGTGGAGGAAAACCAGTGACCTACCTTGTGGGCAAGCTCGCCTTGGACATCACCGCCGGGGCGCCGAACAACGGGCGCGGCGAGAACAATGTCGGTGAAGTCAAGAAAATGATGATCGGACGGAACACTCATCCGTATGTGTCGGCGCAGGCGTTTCGGCGGTGGGTGCGTGAGAGTTTGCCTGCCGATGTCCCGGTGTCGCCGGTGACCCGGTCGGGTTCGAAGGCCAACCAGCAGGCCTACACCGCCGGGCGCCCGGACTTGTATCTCGATGACGACCTGTTCGGATATATGGTGGCGCTGAAAGACGGCAGCTATCAGCGTGACACGGTGCTGGCCACGGGCACGCTGGTGTCGGTGGCTCCGCGACGACCGACCCGTGATTTCGGGACGATGAGCCGCGGGTTCGGACCGGATGAGAATCCGGTCATCCACGAGCACGAGCTCTACACCGCCGAACTGGCCAGCGACATCCTGTTGGATATTCCCCGGGTGGGAGTGTTTCAACTGCAGGGCAGCGGATTGCGCCGCAACCTCACCGACACCGCCGCCGAGGAAGCCGAAGCAGCAGGCGCGCAGAAGACGACCTTCCGCGGCCTGGACAGTATCGTGTTGCCGATCCAGGAGCGTCGACGCCGCGTCGCGCTGCTGCTGAACACCGTCGCCGAAGTCCGCGGAGGCGCCAAGCGTGCCCTTCACTACGGTGACCGTTCTCCGGCCTTGGTGCTGCTGGCGCCGCTCAAGGGGGGCAATAATCCGTTCACGCGGGTGCTGGCGGCGCGGGCGGTTCGTGAAGATCAGGGCTACCCACACATCGAGACGGTGTTCGATGTCGAGGTTCTGCGGGAGGAGATCATTGCGTGGGCCGATGAGCTCGACGGTCCGGTGCTGGTGGGATGGTCGCCGGGATTTCTCGCCGGCCAGCGGGATCGGGTGCGTGAGGAGCTCGATGATCTGATCTCGGCCGGAACACTGGTGATCGACCATCCCCGGGTGGTGTTGCGGGGCTTGGCCAAGCAGATCGAGGCGGGCGAGCATGACGACTGGTTCGAGGACCCCGTCCGGTGACGTGTGCGCTCGAGGTCACCGTCACCGCCGAAGTCGTGTCGTTCCGTAACCCATTGTATGGAGGTGTGCAGGTCGGGTTGCCGTGTCCGCCGCCTGCAACGATCGCGGGGATGCTGGCTGCCGCAGCCGGCGGATGGCAGCAGCTCTCCCCCGATCTGCGTTTCGGTGCGGCGTTCACCGCTGGCGGGGCAGGGATCGATCTCGAGACCTACCACCCGCTGGACGGGCGTGGCCGCAAGACGTCACCAACACCCAAGGATCGTGACTTTCTGGCCCGTGCGGTGCTGACGGTGTGGTTGGTCGAGGACCTGGATTATTGGGAGAAGACTCTCCGTCGGCCGGTGTGGCCGTTGCGGCTGGGGCGCAGCCAGGATCTGGCGGCCGCCCGCACTCGACGCGTCGAACTGGCCGCCTCAGCGGGCAGGCAAGGCTGCGCCGTCACGCCGGTGGCGTTGTCTCGTGCCGGGACGCTGTTGCGGTTGCCGACCGCGGTAAGTCTCGACCGATCCCGCACCCGCTGGGACAGCTACCGATACGCGACAGCCGGGTCCGACCAGCTGATCGAGACCGGACTGAGTACCCCCGTGGGCGAAGAAGGGATGAGCGGGCAGGCGGTGGCGTTGATCGGCGGCGTGCATCCTGCACAGTTCGGTGCCGAGGTGCAACGATGAGTGAGCTGCAGCGTTTGCGGGCCAAGAGCCCCCGCGCCGGGTTTCCCCAGGGCGAAGCGCTCACCGAGCATTTGTCGGAAACTCTGATCGGTGCGCAACGGCTGCACGACCGAGTCGGCTCGATCCATGCTCTACCCGCCCGGTTTTGGCTGTGGGTGAAGATCGCCGCGCTGCTGCACGACACCGGCAAAGTTCTGGAGGGGTTTCAAGCCATGCTGACCGCAGCTCGCGGGCCGGGGTGGGGGCAACGCCACGAGGTGTACTCCCTCGGTTTCGTTGCCGATCTACTGGCGAAATGGCCTCCCGAGGAGCAGTCGTGGGTTGCGCTGGGGGTCGTCACGCATCACCGTCCGTTGATCGGGCCTGCGGGGTGGGCGATCCTTCCGACATATATGGAGCCGGATGCGCAGGCATTCGCCGCGCGGTTCGGCAGGGTTGATCCCGTCGCGTCAGCCCAACTGCGGGCTTGGCTCGCCCGCGTCCTGACCGCCGCCCACCTGGTCGAGGACATCCCCGATCCCGGCGTGGCCTTCGGAGAGGCCGGGTACCGGCTGCTGGAACAGATCCGGGACCAATGGGATTATGACGAACCCGATCTGAATGACTGTCTGACCGCGGTATTGCTGCAAGGAGCAGTCACGTTCGCCGACCACGTCTCCTCCGCACACGGACAGTTGCTCACCAGCCAGCCCATCAACAGCGCATTCGCGCTGCGACTGATCACGGGCATGGAAAGCTCCGGCAAACCGCTACGACAGCATCAGTTCGATGCTTCGGCGGTATCCAAGCACCTGCTGCTGCGCACCCCGACGGGGTCCGGAAAAACCGAAGCAGCCTTGTTGTGGGCCGTAGCGCAGGTCGACCTGATGCGGCGCGAGGTGGGCGGGCAGCCACGAGTGTTCTACCTTCTGCCCTACCTGGCGTCCATCAACGCCATGGCCGACCGACTCACAGCTGCGCTCGGAGACGGCGACGTTGTTGGGATCGTGCACTCCAAGGCCGCCTCCTATCACCTGAACCGTTCTCTCTGCGCCGGTGACGATCTCACCGAAGCCGATGCCGCACAGCAGGCGGTCTCCCGGACCGCGGCGACCCGGTTGTTCCGGGAGCTCGTCCGTGTCGGCACGCCCTATCAGCTGCTGCGCGGAGCGCTCGCCGGGGCAGCGTGCTCATCGATTCTCATCGACTCTGTCAACTCGGTGTTCATCCTGGACGAGCTGCACGCGTACGAACCTCGCCGGCTCGGGATGATCCTGGCGATGATCGAGTTCTGGACACGCATCGGCGGACGCATCGCCATCGTTTCGGCGACACTGCCGCAGCCCCTCGTCAGCCTGCTCCGATCGGCGGTCGGCCACGCCGATCTCACACTGGTCGAGACCCGTGACCAGCCGTGGCCGCGCAGGCACCGACTCGTCTTGCGCGACGCGCATTTGACATCCCCACCGTCATTGACAGAGATCGAAAAACGGCTGCGCAGGGGGCAATCGGTGCTGGTGGTCGCCAACAACGTGGCCGCCGCGCGCGAGATCCACACCAGGCTTGCGCCGATCGCGCGGCAACTGTACGGCGAGGACGGCGCGCTGCTGCTGCACTCACGATTCAAGACGAAGGATCGGGCAACGATCGAAAACAACATCCGTGCTCGCTACGGCACCGGTCGCCCCCCTCAACCAGGTTTGCTGGTCGCGACGCAAGTAGTGGAAGTCTCTCTCGACGTATCCTTCGATGCCCTCCACACCTCCGGGGCACCGCTGGAAGCCCTGACACAACGCTTCGGACGGATCAACCGCACCGCGCACCTGCCTCCCGCCGACGTCGTCGTCCACACCCCCGAATACGGTCGGCGACGCTCCAGTGCCGACGAGTGGGCCGACGGTGTCTACGAACGCGAACCCACCGAGCTCACCATGGCCATCCTTGCTGCCAACAACCAAGCCGTGCTGGACGAACAGACACTCGGGCAATGGCTCGACGAACTGTACCTATCCGACTGGGGGCGACGCTGGTCACAAACGGTTGTGCACCACCGAACCCAGTTCAGTGAAGGCTTCCTGGACTTCACCATGCCATTCGACGATGCCCGCAACCAGTTGGCCGACTCCTTCGACCAACTATTCGACGGCGTCGAAGCCATCTTAGAAGAAGACATCGGCCCCTACACCGATGCGCTCAACTCCGCAGACAGCCCTCGCGCCGGCCGACTGCTCGGCAACCAATACCTCATTCCCCTGCCGCACTACGGCCGCTACCTGGGCAGCTACAACAAAGAACTGCACGTCATCGTGGTGCAAGGTAACTACGATCCTGCCCACGGCCTAGAACACATACACCGCGATCACCGCAGCAGCTATCAACTCGGCGAAATCATCTGACCATGATCAACCCCCACGACATCGGCGGTGTCCACATCAAATACCTGCACCACTGCCAGCGGCAGCTGTGGCTGTTCGTTCGCGGCGTCCGACCCGAATTCCTCAGCCAACGAGTCCAATTAGGTGAAGCTGTACACGACACCACCTACCAACGCAGCCGTCCCATCGGTCTCGGCGCCGCCAAACTCGACCACCTCGACGGCGCCATATGGGTACACGAAGTGAAATCCTCGACCACACCGACCCCAGCCGATCACGCCCAAGCGATGCATTACTGTTTCCGGCTTCAGGAACTCGGTGTCGAAGCCAAAGGTGGGATACTCAAATACCCGAAGGTGCGTCGCACCGTGAAAATCCCCTACGGCGCCGAAGAAGCCGACATCGCCGCCGCCGACATCCAGACCGCGGTCCGCATCGCCAACTCCGCCGTATCACTGCCGCAGCTCAACCGCAGCAGCGGAATCGCGTTTCTGCACAGCAGTATTCAACGCCAACGTCGCTCCCTGGTCCTCGACCTCGCCGAGGTCTTCAAACCCCTCTTTGCCGAACGGCTCCTGCTGCAACTTGCCAAACGAGGCCAGCTGACGCCGCATCACTTCGACAGCACAGTCGACCGCTCCGCACTGAGCGACAGCGGCCGCAAACTTGTAGTGCAAACGATCCCATGCAGAATGCCGTTCGATCCCAGCGATCGCACCCACGATCACCAGCGGTTTTACCCTGGGGTCCTCATCGCCCCTGCGAGGGTTGGCAACCCGGTGTGGTTGGCGGTGTCGGGGACGGTGATGTTGAGGTCCTCATCGCCCCTGCGAGGGTTGGCAACCAGCGTTCTGAGCCTGCTGCACAGCGGTCACACCGAGTCCTCATCGCCCCTGCGAGGGTTGGCAACAGGGGCTCTGCCGACGGATGCGCCGCTCCGTTGGCGACGTCCTCATCGCCCCTGCGAGGGTTGGCAACACGAGGCGGCCGACGCATTCGCGGCACAGCGGCGCGGTCCTCATTGCCCCTGCGAGCGTTGGCAACGCTCGCAACCACAGTGATCCGGACTCGGTGGCGCAGGTCCTCATCGCCCCTGCGAGGGTTGGCAACACGTGGATGCGGTAGCCGATTAGGGCATGTATCCGCCCCGTCCTCATCGCCCCTACGAGGTTGGCAACGTGGTGCGCCGCCGCGACAGCGCCGAGGGCCTCCGCGTCCTCATCGCCCCTGCGAGGGTTGGCAACAGGTGGAAGATGGCGCGCTGATAGTAGGGGGTGCCTTCCGTCCTCATCGCCCCTGCGAGGGTTGGCAACGTGACGCGGAAGCCCGGCTTGGTCAGGATCTTCTGCCGGGTCCTCATGGCCCCTGCGAGGGTTGGCAACTCGGCGACCGCCACGACCACCGCGGCACCGGCGCGTCCTCATCGCCCCTCCGAGGGTTGGCAACGCGGACATGATCGTCGCGATCGTGGCGGCCATCCTTGGCAGCCCTCATCGCCCCTGCGAGGGTTCGCAACACGCCATCGACGATGCCCGCCGCCCGTCACCCCGGAGCCTTTCCTGCCGCCTCTCAGCTACCGTTCGAATTGGGACAATACATGTCCAAGTCCAGGTCATTCCCCGCGCATCGACCTTGACAGATACTTTTCGGCAATCTAGATTCCGTACCACTCCAGCACCAATTCACGTCAAGTCTGCCGGAGATCCGTAGGCGAGTCCCCTCTCGCGCACAGATTCGCAACAGATCTGTGGTCTTCACGTGCCGTGTGTGCGAGTGCACTCGAACACACGGAGGATGACCAGTGAATCGTTGCTCTGACCTGCGCCGATCTGTGGCGTATCTGCCGGATTCCGCCGCCGCGGCGGCCTCGAAAAGGTTTGCCGGCGGGGGTGATTGCCGGTGATCGCGCCCGTCGTTCCACCGCAGTCGCCGCTGCAGGAACTCATCCACGGCCCGCTGTCCGCGACCCCGGTTGTGCGCACTGCTGACCGGAACATCGTCTACGGCATGTGCACCGTCGGTGAGGCGGGCCGCGTTCTGGACAAGCACGTCTTCACCGAGCTGGGTTGGCGACCGGGGATGCGCCTGGAACTCACCTGTCTTGACTCGGGCGTGCTGTCGGCCCGGCCTGTCGTGGATGGGCCGGTCGCCATGACCACGGGCGGGTTCTTTCGCATCCCGTACCGGCTGCGGCGGCGGGTGAGTCTGTTCATCGGCGACCGAGCCCTGCTGATCGGGCGCCGCACCCGCAACCACCTGCTGATCCACCCACCCGCAGCGCTGGATGAATTGTGCGCGGCCAGCCTTCGTGCACTCGAAAGGGCGCGGCGATGACGACCCTCACCCACTCCGCGCCGAATGCGGAAACGGTCGCCGCCGCACGGCTGTTGTTGACCCAGATGGGGATCTCCCCCGCCGATCTCGTCACCACCGGCGAGGCGGTGCCTACTTTCGGCGAGGTCATTCCGAAGGTGCGGGCGCGGTTGTCGGCGGGCACCCTGCGCACCTACAACACCCACTTCGACCACCTCCTCACCGCTTGGGCTGATCACCGTCTCGACCAGCTGAATAAAACGGACCTTGAAGCGATGGCACGCACCATCCAGGCCAACGCCCGCAACAACCGCGCTTCCCGCGGCGGCACCAGCGCCGCCGAACACTTCATCAGCGCCACCCGATGCGTCTACCGCTACGCCGAGGACAACGGCTGGATCCGCCCCTGCGACAACCCAGCCCGCCAACTCACCATGCCCGTCCGACGCCCCTCCCACCGCTACGCCATCCCTTCGGGCCAACTCGCCGAGATCTGCCACACCACATCCACCACCGGCGACGACCCCGAACTCGACACCCTCATCCTGCGCCTGCACATCGAAACCGCCTGCCGCCGAGGCGGCGCCCTCGCCCTGCGCCCACACGACCTCGACCCCGACCAATGCCTGATCTTTTTGCGAGAGAAGGACGGCACCGACCGCTGGCAGCCCGTCTCCCCCACCCTGATGCGACACCTGCTCGCCCACGCGAGCGAACGCCGAAGCCCGCAGTCCGGGCAGCTGCTGCGCTACCGCAACGGACAGCCCATCACCGCACGACGTTTCGACTACATCTGGAACAGAGTCGGCGAGGCCTTGCCGTGGGTCGCTGCCCAGGGCATCAGCATGCATTGGCTACGCCACACCACCCTCACCTGGGTCGAACGCACCTTCAGCTACGCCGTCGCCCGCGAATACGCCGGACACCGCGGAAAAGCTAGCGGCACCACCGCCACCTACGTCAAATCCCACCTCCACGAAGTCGCCGCCGCACTCTCCGTTCTCACCAACGAACCCCATGCTCTCGTGCCCGCACACGCACTTGCCGTCCGCACGCTGACCACACCGCCACAAGGACACTCATGACCACGACCGTCCTCGACTCCCCGACCGGCGTGCACACGGCTCGACTCGCGCAGACAGCGCGCAAGCCGCGTGCGCACGCCTTCTTCTGGACCGTCCTCGTTGCAGCAGCCACCGTGAGCATCACCGGCAACGCCACTCAAGCCCTCCTGCACGATACCGTGCTGCCCGCCGTCTCCGCTGCGGTCGCGATCATCCCGCCGCTGGCGCTGTTGGCCACCGTGCACGGCGTCTCGCTCCTCTCCCGTGCGCACACCGCCACCCGCGCCACACGGTGGACCGCAACCGTCATGACTGTCCTGATCGCCGTCGGCGCGTTCTGGTTGTCTTTCACCGCTCTACGGTCACTGGCCGTCACCGCAGGGGTCCCGCACGGCGAAGCGTGGTTGTGGCCCTTGATAGTCGAAGGTTCGATGGCCCAGGCCACCGTCGCGCTCTTGGCGCTGGCCCACTCAGCGAACAGCGACAGCCAGCCCGACCCTGCTAAGCACGCCACCGCCCTGCCAGCCGGATCGATACCCACCGACTTGCACGCCGAGCCCGCACCGGGCGAGCCAGGCAAGGTCGTCGACAACGCAAGCGTGCACACGGCACGGTATGTCTTCCCGGAGTCCCATTCCGACTTCGTGGAACTCGCAGCACGAGTGTGCGCACGTGATCCCGGTCGTCGCCGTGACCCCCACCTCGTCACCAAAGCACTGGTCCACCACCACGACGGCTGGACCCCGACGCGAATCGCACAGGAGCTGAACAAGAGCCGCTCTACGATCAGTCGAATACTCAGCGACGCCGCCACCTTAACCACCGACCAGACAGACCACGACGACCACCAGCGTGGAAACGAGCGATATTCGGCCGAACACGACACTCCTCTCCGCGACTCCGTGAACCCCCGCCGCTGACGTGTCACCCCTCGGCTACGCTGGGCCGGACTGGACGAATACGATCCAGGAGAGGGCTCTGTGAGGTCGGCGCACAGGGTCGACATCAGAAAGACTGGCCAGCACCCACCACAACATCTACACATCCGGCACCACCACAGGCAGTCGTGCGAACCACTCGGCGAGTCCCGATAGCCGACTCGGCTCTGCCCCAGGTTGTCTCGGGACTCACCGCCGCAATTCCCCCGTGACGAATCGGCTCGGCTCATTGAGGGTCGCTGCTGCGCCATCGAGATCGGCTGTCCTGGCCGCGAGGGTGGCAATGGCAAGATGCTTTGGTAGCGCGTCGCTGAACTTCAACCCGCCCAGCGCTTTCTCATTCACTTCTGGCAGACACAACCGCTGGTCAGCGGCGCGCAGTTCCTTCCGCCACGTGGTGGGGTCGATATCCGAACGCAGCCGCACATATCGATCGTCGAACCGTTGCAGAGGGTCGGCAAGCCCGCCCAAGGTGGCAGTGAGGGTGGCATTTGCGCGGTAACCTGCCCAGGTCCACCAGCGGACGTCTTCGGCAGACTGGTCTCGGACGACGATTGTGCCCGCCGGATGCGCGAGTTCGGATCGCTCGTCACGGACCGAGACAAGCTGTGAGACAGCTCGTTTTGTAAGTCTCGCTGGAGGATCTGCCCCGAGGATTACGTCGCGCATAGCTCGGGTGAGGTGGAAGTTCAGGCCGGCTGTTCCCGGGTTGATCCACCGGGCCTTGCCGCCGCCATCTGCGGGGTCGACGAAGCAGCGCCGACGACTCCAGTCAACGTAGGTGACCCGCCAGCTACGCCCGCCGAGGAGGAGGCGACGATCACCGAGCACCTTCTCCGTGAGCAGGCTGGGGTCGATGCGACCGAGTTCGGTGCGTCCGATGAGCACGGTGAATTCCGGTGGCCCAGCGAACACTGCGGTCATGTCCATGAAGTTGCGGTGGCCGAACCGAAGTTCGGCGGCAGGGCCAATGAACAGCATCCCACTGTCACTGTCAAGGTATCCATTGTCGACCAAGTGCCGCATGATGGGTGAAGCGGCAGCGCCAAACGGTGTCAACCCGTTCCACCACTGAGTCCAGTCGTGATCTCCGATACGGCCCTGTTGCAGGGTTAGTGCGAGGATCTGCTGGGCGACAATGTGTCGGGGCTCGGGCGGTGGACAGACCGGCTCCACCCAGCCTCGGCCCCAAAGTAACAACAGCGCAGCGGCCTGCAGAAGGGCGTCCGAATCAAGTGCCAGGAACAGACAATTGCGGATACTGCCAGGTCGCCGACCAGTTCGCCCGATCCGCTGCAGGAACGACGCCACGGTGGATGGTGCATTGATCTGTATGACGCGATCCAGATCGCCGACATCGATCCCTAGCTCAAGGGTACTGGTGGAGACGATCACGCAGTCACGAGCTTCTGCGAATGCCTGTTCAGAGCGACGTCTCTCATCGACCGAAAGAGACGCATGGGACAGGAAGGTGGTGATTCCCTTACCTCGCAATAGATTCCCAAGCTCTTCTACAGTCTTCTTGGATTCGCAGAACACCAGTCGTTTCTCACCGGCGTGTAGTGCCGCGATCACCATCGCGGCGTTCTCGACAGAACCGACGTAATCGAGCTCGATTTCGCCGGGCGAGGGAGCCGCCGTTGTGGAAGCCGAATACGTCGGGATGCCCGGTGCGACGACGGATGCCGACTGCAGATCCGCGTTGGACCCCTGCAGCCAGGTGAGCAGCTGTTCCGGGTTGCCCACGGTCGCCGACAACCCAACTCGCTGGATAGGTCGCCCGATTAGATGGGTGAGCCGTTCCAACACAGCCAGAAGATGCCACCCGCGGTCGTCGCCAGCAAACGCGTGAACTTCATCGACGACCACGGCACGCAGGTCCGCGAAGAACTCGTTGTGCTCGACTTTCCGGCTCACCAGCATGGATTCGAGAGATTCCGGAGTAGTGAGCAGGACATCCGGTCGTTCGACGAGAACATTGCGGCGACCGGATGCGCGGATATCACCGTGCCAGACGGCCGCGCGGCGGCCGATCCACTGCGAATACCGTTCGACCCGCGGGTTGAGATTGTTCAGCAGCGCCTTGAGCGGACACAAATAGAGCACCGATGTGCCCTGCCAGTGCTCGGCTATCATCCGCGAAAGGAGCGGGAACAGGGCTGCTTCGGTTTTGCCCCCAGCTGTCGGCGCCAGCAACAAAGCGTCTTCGCCAGCAATAAGTGGGTCGATAGCTGCGTGTTGGAGCGGCCGGAGATCCCGCCAACCCAGCGAGTTGACGATATGGTGCACCAGCACCTGATCGAGCTTCTCCAGTGACGCGGTCGTCACGTCGGCAGATCGATGTCGTCGGCCGACGTCACGGCGTTGCGTTCGACGTCGGTAAGTTCGTCGGTTCGCAGCGTAATTTGATAGTGCTCGCGAGGATTCCAGTCGGCGTGCAGTTCAACCCGGTCCAGCACATCCGCAACCAACTTTTTCAGGAATATTCGGGGCGCGACACCGACCTGCCCGCCGAGTCGCCCGGTAACGGCGCGGGCGAGTTCGGTGACGTAGGCCGAGTCGACGACATTCGCGGCACGTGGGCAGTCGTAGGCCTCGGAATACAGGCTGGTGACCTTGATACCGAGCTCAACGAGGGCGTCGACAGTGAACCCCGGAAGCCTGATCTGGGTAGCGCGAGGGTTATCCCAGCGCGAGTCGGTACCGAAGTCGGTGGCCAAGCGTTGCGCGAGCGGCGCCAGCCGCTGTACACCCTGCTGGCCGTCGTAGAAGGCCGGCGTTCCGGTAATCACGAGGTAGAGCCCTGGGAAACGCCCGGAGTAGACCTCATCGATGAGCTGTCGCAACGCATTCAGCGCCTTGTCGCGAGCGTCGGAGCGGACCCGCTGTAGGGTTTCCACCTCGTCAAGGACCACGAGCAGGCCCGGATGGCCGCTATCACGAAGCATGGTCAGCAAGCCTTGAAGCGAACTCAGGGCACCGAAATGATCCAGGTCGCCTTTGACGCCGGCAAACCGACGGACTGCGGTGGCAACATGAGGCTGACCACCCAGCCATGCGGCGAGGCCATCGGCAGTGGCGTTGTCTCCGTGTGCACTGGCGGCACGGTATCCGCGTACGGCAGCAGCGAAACCCGGTGTGCTCCGAGATATCTCTGCCAGCCTCTGCTCCAGGAGCTTCCCGACAGCGGCATCGAGTGCATCAGCATCCTCCTCGGCGACCTCTCCATCGGCGAGTGCGTCCTCCTCGAGCGCGAAAATCCAACCATCGAGGATCGGGCGTAGCGCGCTGGGCGCGAACTGTTCGGTGGAGAGCTGTTCAACTAGTCGCCGGTATACGGTTTCCATCCGATGCAGCGGGGTTTCGGTTTCGGAGATCTGCACCTCGGCCGTCGCGAAGGCGCGCCGTTTGGCACGTTCGGCGAGCCATCGAGTGAAAAAGGTCTTGCCAGCGCCGTATTCGCCGCGGACAGCCTTGAATATGCTGCCGCCGTTGGTAACCCGATCGAGGTCTTCGTCGACGGCCCGGGTGAATCGGTCGAGACCAACAGCAAGGACGTCCAGCCCGTTCATCGGTACCGCACCACGACGCAAGGCGTCGACGATGTCTCGGCGGCGCCGGGTAGACACGTCCATCGTCACGGCAGCTCCAGGTTGAACTGTTCGATCAGCAGATCCTCGTCGAGCTTGACAGTGTGACCGTCCGGGTCGATCTCGATCACAGGGTAGCCCTCGACCTGGAGCAGTTTCCGCAGAGCCGTCACGGTGTTGCCGATCCGATGCGCAGGCACCCCTGCCTGCGCGGACATGGTGTCCAACGTCGCCCGCCCACCACGAGACAGCAACACTTCGAGCAGCGCGGCGACTCGGTCGTCGGGCAGGGGCGCCCGCGTACCACGCCGACGCTGATAGACATCGCTGGCCAGCAGAGCATCGATGAGCACAGGCCGGGGCGAAGCCGCAGACAGTTCACGGATCGGCTGGGAGGGCGGTGCTACCTCGAAGAGAGTGGCCACGTCCTCGGGCACAGTTTCTTTTCTCGTGCTCGACCGCGCTGGCGGTGCAACGACCGTCGGGATCATCGTGTCGATCCTGGTCTCTCGCCACCAGTTAGGGCTGGCAACCGGCGCTCCACCCCACCCCGGCACCGCATTCTCGTCTCCGCTGGTCATCACGATAAGCGGGATCACTGCTTCCGCGGGAGAGGCTCCGCCGTGGTACCCGGCGTGCTGCGATCCATATCGAAGTTCCTCACGCCACGGCAGGACGACGCGGCCACCACCGAGGGCGACACGCGGACCATGTGCGACGATCTCGCCCTCCCCCGCTGGCGGCGGTGTCGAACGCCACCGGTTGCCGTTGGACGTAATACGCCGGGGCCGGCCATCAGGACCGCGGTCCACTACATGTCCGTGATCGGAGACAAGGATGACCACGCGGTCGAGTGCATGCGCGAGTAGGTCGCGCACAACGGTGATGTTGTCTGCTCCCCATACAACGGTGCCAGGATCCGCGGATTCGAGAGCGTCATCGATCGTATTGACCACTGCAGCGACAAGCGGAACCGAGCGGTCTCCAAGGGCGGCAACGACTTCGGAGTCCAGCGCAGCTCCTGCCCCGGCTCGCAGCGACTTCTTGTGCAGCAGTATGCCGGTCGGAAACTGGTTGCTGAACGCGGCGCGCTCATCGTGGGCCAGGCCCGACGTGATCCGACCGGACAGCAGGCTGCAGCGGCTGGCCTCGGTGACCGTGGGCAATGCTGCCAGCACTCCGGTCCGTGGCCCGCCGTCCGGGGTCAGTTCCAGCCACATCCCCGACCGGGTCAGGGATTCCGCGAGTTCGGTGGAGGCCGCGACGCTCATTCCGTCGAGCACCAGCAACAGCGCAGGGCGATGTTCGAGGATCGGGCGGACCACCCGGTCCAGCACATCCTCTACCCGCAATAGCGCACCCGGCTCGGCATCCGCAGCGGTCGCGGCCGCAAGCAGGTCCGCGAACTGCTGATCGTGCCGAGCCCGCCGCAAGTCGACCGCTCGGTGCAGCTGGCGGTACGCTTCGGCGACTGCGGGGTCAGCATCGCCGGCGAAGATGTCCAATCTGGCACGGTCAACCCACCCATCGTCGTGGACCTGCCGCAGCACAGCATCATGCAGGGTGGCCGGTCCGGTCGCTTCTCGAGATGCCAGCCACCGCAGCGCCCGAACCGCCATTCGTGCCGTGTCCTTGCGGGCGTCGTTGTCGCTGGTGCGGTGACGGTCGAGTTTCTCCCATTCTTGCTGTGCCATCTGTACCGCAGCCGGTGTCGGCTGACCGGCTTTGACGATCTCGCGAAGGACATTCGCGAACGCGCGCAGTCGGGCATCGAATCCGGACGGCAGTACATCGGAGGCGATCAGCAGCGGCGTGGCATCGA
This sequence comes from Nocardia sichangensis, assembly GCF_047200615.1. Taxonomy (NCBI): domain Bacteria; kingdom Bacillati; phylum Actinomycetota; class Actinomycetes; order Mycobacteriales; family Nocardiaceae; genus Nocardia; species Nocardia sichangensis. The sequence goes on along the minus strand of NZ_JBJZOK010000051.1, from coordinate 17,777 downwards.
CCGAAGCAGCCAACTGCTCGGCACGCTTGATCATCCGCTGCGCTTCCTGCTGTTGACCGGTGTCGCGTGCGCGATCGATCCAGGCCTCGGTGATCATGCGCAACGCTTTCGCCTGCGCATCGCTCAGCCGCAATCCGCCGAAGTAGGGTTCGAGACGGGTCCTGACGATGGCGACGTCGGTGTTCACCTGTGCCCCGTTGGTCGGCCAGAGCGCGGCAACCACCAGCCCGAGTGGGACGATCTCTATGCCGTGGCCCGCGCGCACCGCACGCATGATCGGCTCCGCCACTGTTCCGGCGGTATCGGAGAGATAGCGGGTAATCCCTTCGAATACCTCGCTCGGAAGTCGGCTGAACTCCAGCACCGGCTGTGCGTCGGTACTCCACTGCAGCAGACTGGCCCCGTCGAGCTGCTCATCATCGAGGCCAAGTAACCGCACTGCCAGACAGCGCAGTGTGTGGTCGCGAGTCAAAATGGCACCCGACGGTGCGGGCCATCCTTCCACCGGCGTGTATCGGGTCAGAGCGTCGGCGATCCAACCGCCGCCGCCCATCCGCGGATCGGCGATGGCGGGGTCAAGTTCGGTGAGCCGGAACATCTGTCGAACCAGGTCCCAACGGTCGACGCTGCGCACGCGGCCACGGCTGACGTGCGCGAGCAGTCCATCGCCTAGATCATCGTCGGCCAATTCGGTCAGCAACACGAGCCGTTCGTTGTCTCGGCGGTCGTGGAGCGCCGCACGTGCCGCCATAGGGGTAGGGCACGGAACCACCCGAGCCGCAACCCCGCTGACCGTGAGAATTGGCTCCCCGCTCCATTCGGGGCGGGCCCGCAAGACAATCGCCTCCGTGCCGTCCTTCTCGGCCAGCCACGATTCGAGCTTGCGTCGAATCGTGCTGGGTTCGGGACCGGTCATTCAATGACCTCCCATGTGATTCGCACACGATGCCCTGCCGAGATCTCATTCCCGATCTCCGCTAACACCGCGCTGACACCCTCAGCGTCGACGACTACTTTCTCACGTCGCATCGACGCCCGCTGAATTGTCGGCTGTTCAGCTGAGGGCTCCGCTGTGTTACCAGATTTGTCGTGATTACCGGCTTGGTCGCGCACCGACGGTTCCGGGTGCATCGACGGCGTCGGCCGATCGGCAGTGATCAGAGTTGTTGCCCGATGTTCAGCCCTTTTCAGTGCGACGGCGAGATCTTCAGCGTGCTGGTCGTACTCGGCGGACAGCCGCAGCTCATCGATAATGACCTTGGCTCGCTCATCGTGATCGGCGCGCATGGCAATAGCACCGACAAGATCCCAATTGGTGGCAGCAAGGGCATCGATGACATGCTGTGCCTGCTCGATCGCGGCAGCCGCAGTGATGTCCGTAACCTCACCGACGTCGGCTTCGGCGACTAAACCCACCAGCACGACATCGTCATCCTCGATGGCAAGGGCCCGCAGGAGTCCAGCGACTCGACGAGCCGTAGCCAACCGTCCGGTATCTGCTTCGGGCTCAAGGCCCAACACATCGGAGTGCCGGATCAGCTCCCCGACGAGTAGTTCCGTGGCGCTCGCACGCTCAGATGCCGCACCACGTACGACCGACCCGAACTCTTCGAGCGTCGCGGTCAGGAGGAATTCGGGAAGCGGAATGCCGAACAGAGGTCTCGCCCGTCGGACTGCCCGATCCCATACGTCCTGTTCGGGCATCGGCGGATGCTGCAGCGTCAGCTGGTCAGTAACCTGCTGCGGCGAGTGAATCTCGAACTTCCCGTTGTGCTGGTACCAGGACAACTGCTGCTCAAGCGCGAACACGGCCAGAATAAGGTTCTGCAGGTCGCGGTCGAAGCCGCGGGATTCCGGTTCGTCGAGCAAGGGCCGGAGCTTGTGCACCGGAAAATGGTCGGTATAGCCGAGCTTCGCGGCGCCCTGGATCAAATGGGTGCTCCACCAGCAGGTGGTTCCGGTGAGCACATACCGGTGGTCGACGAGTTCTCCGAGCCGGAGAGGATTGCAGATCCGTTGCACCGTCCGCTGATCACCGTCATCGACCCGCACGCCATGGGTGGGGTCGGCAGCGGCCAGCTCGGCGTACCGAAGCACCTTGTTCAGCTCGGCCTTCGTCGGCGGTTTCTCCTCCTCCGGCAGGCACGGCCTCCCGGGGTAAGACCACTGCAGCAGATCCCCAGTGAGGTGCCCAAATGCAGCCTGCAGGGTGCCCCCGCGAGGATCGCTCAGTTGGATGCCCTCGGCAAGGCTGTGCAACACCGGGATATCGTCAGCCTCCACATCCGATTCTCGAGGCTTGACCACGCCATACGCCTGCCGAAGGCTATCGCGCAACGCTGATTCCAGCTGCTCCTGCCGCTGCTTCAGGTAGACCTTGCCTTGCTGTCGGTCGCTGACCGACCAATCCGCTGCCAGCGTGGACAGCCGGTCCCCAGTGCCACCGCTACCCAACAGGTAGTTGATCTTCGCCAGCTGAGCGACACGCGCCATCTGCTCGTCGGTAAAGAAGAACGGCAGCCAGAAGACAGTCCACGATCCCCGATCGAGGGTCTCGATGCGCGCAAGATCCGATCGCCGATCACCGCTCGTATCAAACGGGTAGTCGACGATGATCCTCCAGACACCTCCATCAGCGTAAATAGCCGAATCGGGAAGGCTGTCCCGGTCGCGCACGTTTCCGAAGCGGACATTGATGTGGTGACGACGCCCCCTCCAGTCACGAGGATGGGGCAAATCACCGAACGTGCCCTCGACACTGGTCAGCGCTAGTTCACGGCACACCATGTCCCTGATGAGACCCTGCAGCACACCGGTGGCAGTTTCGTTGTGCGGCACCAGATCCAGCAGGCGGTCATAATCGACCGACGAAAGTTTCAGGGAGAAAACCGGATCGGGTCCGTCACTCTTATGCAGCTCACCAGCGTCATTGCCAAGCTTGGTCAACCGGTCGACGACGAACTCGGACTCGTACCCGGCAACCGGTGCGGCAATGCTGCCAAAGTTCAACGCGTGCAATCGTTCTGCAGTGAGATTGTGCAGCGCAGGTACTTCCGGGACCAATGCTCCCAACAGCAGCGTCCGCACAAGCATGTCGTCCAACCGGAACTGCTCATGGATGGCGCTCTGTGCCTCAGTGATGCCGTTCATCATCAGCAGCAGCGGTCGCAACTTCCGCTGATAGGTATCGCGGGCCGCCTGGAACTGCTGTTTCAGCTTCGGCCGGTCCGGCAACTCACCGTGCAGTACCAGTGGATCGAACAGCGCGGCCACGCCGATGAGGTCGTTGACCTCGAGCGTGTCCCGACGCCCCACCAGCAGCTCGGTCATCACCCGCAGGGCCGTACGCTCTCGCTGAAGCGCCTGTGACAACGCCACCAAAGTGGCAACCAGCGCTGGTGAGAACGGGTACAACCGGCGGAACGTCGCCCGATCCGATCCCACGCCGGCATCGCTGAACTGCGCACCCGACAGCAGGATGTCCCATACCTCACGGTTACTGCGTACCGCCTCGAACGCCGCGTCGATCAGCTGCCGCGCCTGCTCGGCCGGAACTCGCTCGGTACCTGGTCGCAGCAGGCGGCCCTCGGTGATCTCCGGGAGGTTCGTGTCTGCAAGGACGATCTCACCGAACCGCCCCTGCAGGCTACGCATCAGCTCTGCGATCGTCTCCCGCTCGGTACCACCCACCTGCGGCCCGAGGAAGTCCTCCAGATTGCGCTGCCGGGCGATGAACGACACGACGGGCAACGGTCGTGCCGTATCCGAAGACTCGACCAGCTTGTTCAGCTTGGCGCCCTCGGTCTTTACGAACGTGTCATCGGACAGATGCGTCGACAACCAGAGCATGAGCTCATCCAACAGGAGCACGAGCACATCACAGCCCAGATACTTCTTCGCGTGCCGTGTGACCACCTGCAGCCCGGTGTCGAGGTCCAGGTATTCACTGCTATGCACGGCGCCGGAGAAGAACGTGGCGGTCAATGCACTCACAAGCAGATCCCGCTCTTCGGAACCCGGCAGCGCAGCGGCCGCCGACTCGTACCGCTCCGGTGTCCAGCCTTCCGACTGCGCTACCCGAGCCGCGAGTCCTCCTCCTGTTGGACCCGCTGCTACTCCGCCGTTGAGGCGTGCGAAGAACTTCTCATCCCCGAGATCCACACGATGCTGTGCTGCGTTCTCCAGCAGGGCATCCGACCGGTGCACAGCAGGCGGCGGAACATCCGGACGCGCGGCGGCAACGTACTTCAGATAAGTCTCGAATACTGCTTGCTCGACCGACTCAGCGTTGAGCATATGCATTGTGAGACAGAGGACATTCCGGCCGCCCAGCCAAGTGTCGGCCTGCGCAATCACCTCTGCTAACTCGCTCACCGACCCGGATCGTGCCGGATACCCACGGAGAACTGGGTTGTGCTGCAAGATCTCCCGCAGCACCGCAATGAAATGCGACTTACCCGAACCGAACGACCCATGCAGGAACTTCCCCTGGGACTGCCCGGTCGTCACTGCATGCTCGACCACCTGCAGCGCATTACGGAAGCTATCCCGCAACTGCTCGGTAACCACATAGTGGTCCAGATCTGCACCTTCAGCGGCGGCCACGACAAAGTCGGTGTCCCCGACCGAGACCGGGATGTTGATCAGGTCCCGCAGGAGCGTCATTCCAGTTCCTCCACGCCACGCAGTTCGATGAGGGTGCGCCTGTCTGCACCCAGAGTCGACAGCTCGTTATCGATTAGGCCCGAGAAGAACTCGGCAGGGGATCCTGGGAATCCCGGCTGGGGCTTGTTATGCCACTGGTAAAGCCACGGTTCAAGTTCGAGAAGACCCGCCAGCAGCGGTAGCAATCGTTCTGCTGGCCAACCCTCTTGCTTCTTCCGTTGCAGATAGATAGCAGCTAGTGCCCGAGCCTGATCTAGCTGATCCCAGCCCGCCCAGCCAAGGAGCAACGTGCCATCACCGTCACGCCCCAGACCCGGGTACGATATAAACCGTTCTCTGGACACGTCCAACTTGCCGCGATTGCGCCAAAACGAGATCTTGGTGAAGTCCGCCATCACGTACTTCGGTGGCATGTCGGCTCGCACATCTTCGCCAGCATCTTCCCGGCGCTGCTGTCGCCAAGTTCGTTCCCACAGCGCACGCTTCCGCAGACCGGTCGGGCTATACCGGTCGGCCGGAAGGAACGGCACATGTTCATCCCCGACCAGCTTCGACAGTGTTTTCGCGAGATCATGCTGATCGCTTCCTACCCACAAGTCCACCACCGAGCGGAAATCTTCGTCGTGGCGGACTCGATCTGCAAGCTGCGCAACAGACAGGGGCGTGGGATTGGCGGGCCAGATCGAAGGACGCTCAAGGTAATCCAGCAACCACTGATGCAGCGCGTTGTCCTGCATGTCCTCCCAGTCACCCGTACCCCATCGCCGCTTGAACTCTGGGCGCTCAAGCAGCGAGATCCTTGGATCCGACTCTATAGCCGCAATACGCCGCTCAACCACTGCTCGATACGCAGCAGGCCAGTGGTTTGGTATGTCCGTTGTCCTTTGCGCTCCATTACGAGCGAACCATTCGGTTTTTATATGACCGGATTCCATCTGACGGGCTAGCAATATTTCGAATGCCCGCTCCCCAATTCGAACGTCCGCAGCATCCGATGAGACCAAACCCTCGCCGACGAGACCATAGTCCGCATACGTCTGCCAATCCAATTCTTCCTGTGCCGAAACCATTTGAACTCGAATTGCATTATAGTTCCTATGCGATGAATCCAAGCGCTTACGTGTTGGCACACCATCGGCCACAATAACCCGAGGAAGGACCTCGGAACGCCTTTGTGAAAGTTCATAAAGAACCCCAGAAATCCCAATGGAGGAAATCGGCACCAACGGAAATTCGCGCAGATTGGCTGCATTAAATACATATCGCTCCATCCAGGCTTCCGGCTGAATTCCTCGACCAATTCCGCTACCCCCCTTTCTAGGGCAGACCTGTTTCAGCCAAAAGCAGCGAGAGAGCTGTTTAGAACACCTAGGATCTTCAGACGATCATCTTCGCTTACACCTGTAGGAAATTTAATAACCGGAGCGGTACGACCGAACAGCAGGCCGCTAGAGTCGAGCGCGAAGTGGTTGTGAGTAGATATCTCACCAAACGCAATCGCGTCCGGCGCAGCTAATTTATCGCGATATAATTCACGAATTTCATACCACGACATCGAAGATATTTTTTCAACAGGAACGCCGAAACGCTTTCGAAGTTGCAGGACACGACGGTTAGGCCAAAGGAACTTGGCTAAATTCGCCAAGTCGGCCAGCTGCTCCACATGGAGATTATCATCGTATGGGAATACACACAACGATTGTGGATCTATTGAAAAGTCTCTAACCGCATCACCTAAAACAATTGTTGCAGATCTCTCGATACCCAACCGCCGGACCGTGTCAGGAGAAAGTAGGAAGGCTTCATCCTCCCCAGTAACTGCCACAAATCCAACCTGCGATATTACATCTGAAAGCCGAGCCGTCTGCACATGTTCGATATGCGCGGTAAGCCGATCGGCGCCACCGCCACTGAGACTCCATGGATGGTTTGCGAACTGACCGTCACGGGGAAAGTCGGCCACGCTAACCCATTCGGATTCCGATCCCGGCTTGCCCACCTGTTCGACAATAGCGTTCCATACATTACCTTGCGCAGGATCGGTCGGCTGAGAAGGCTCCCCATGAATACCCAGAACAGCACGGATCGGAACGCTATATCGACTACTAACAAGACGGTTACGTCCCACAAGAATCACGGTGGGGGTGCCATGTCCCGGGATATATGCGCCAGACGTATCTATAATCTCAGTTAGCTCGACCTTATTCCGAAAGTAGTCGTTGATTAGATTCTTGCCAAACTCGCGCTTCATGAAAGAGTTCGCGGTTATCTGTCCTACGTAACCCGCACCGCGCCCGGCATGGTCGCCACGTTTCGCCAGTTCAAAGAACCGATTTGCGAAAGGAACCGTTAAAGCATACTGGCGATAGCAGACGTCAGGGTACTCGCTTCGGTAGATTTTATTAGCCTGCGGGTCCTTGACTGTGATGTACGGCGGATTGCCGACAACCACGGCATATTTTCCAGGCTGGAGGTACTCTGCGAGGAGATCTCCGTCCTCTGTGTAGTAGGCAAAGACCGGCCGCCCCTCAAGCTCGGCGAGCAAATCTCCCTGGTGGCTGCTCCCAGCACCACCCCACCGCAGCAGCGAGTCGCCAGTCGCTACGCGGATGTCATAGCTGTTGTTGAGGTTGGTTCGGCCAGTAGCCTTGAGTGCGGCGACCACCAAACGAAATCGGGCGATAGCCACCGCGAACTGGTTGATGTCGACGCCAGTAATCTGCTTGAGCACTCGTTCGATATGAGCCTCAGTAGGAATATCGGGCTCTCGCCTCCGCCATAGCTTCAGGAGTCGTTCAAACGCCCCGATAAGGAAGTGTCCCGACCCGCAGGTGGGGTCGATGACAGAGATTTCAGCGAGTCCGAACTCCTGCAGTGCAGGGTCAAAGGTTCGGTCAAGAATGAACTCCTCGACGAACTCCGGGGTCTGACGCAACGCCCAAGTCTTCTGGGCGTACACGGACAGACGCTCGTACAAGTCACCAAGAAATCGCGTACTGAGCTCATCCGTTTTCAAGGATCGGTATCCAGCACCGCGGCGGAAGAAATCGGCGAGATCCTCGGCCGCCTGACCCGAAATTGCGAACTCCCACACCGGGTTGTGCTCATCGAAAATCTTGCTCGTGGCGCGCTTGTCCCGGAGGTGGTCGAACGCTTGTCTCAGCCATTCACGTTCGTACTGGCGCGGGTTATCGCGCACGTACACCTGCCGGGCCTGCATGGCTCGGTCTGCGGACGCGTGTTCCTCGGGTCCGCCGATCCACGTACGGTCGACGAGACGGTTGTCCTCGCAGTAGCGGACAAAAACGCAACTCAGTACCCAGGCAACAGCCGCTTTATCGAGCTCACCCTCCAGCCATATCTCGTACGGCACTCCGACGCGTTCAGCAGTGGTGGCCTCAGCGTGGACTTTCCGTAGCTTGGTGCTCAGTTCTGTTCCAGCTGAGGCCTGCTCGCGGAGATCGTCGACCAGTTTGCTTACCTGGCCTTGTAGCGCCTTGGCGTCGATCATCGGGCGGAGGCCCCTCCTTCAGCTGTAGAGATCCACGGTTCCGGCAGCCACAGCGACTGGCTGGCCGGAGAGGTGAGCGGCAGTTGCACGCCGTCCAGCATGGCAGGTTCGGCCCGGCGGGCCGCCACGAGGAGTAGTCGCGCCGCGGGGCGAGTCCGGGTGGGGTCGGCGAGTTCCTGGATGACGCGGAGCTGGCCATAGCGTGCGAGTGGGCTGGCATCTGTGATCAGTACCGGGTCGGGGCGTTCCAAGGACTCGGCCACGGCAGGTACCACGCGGTGGCGGATAAGGTCGGTGAGCGCCCGGAAGTCAGGGTCGTGCGCGCTGCCGGTGTCAGCTGCCACGATCACTTCCCATGGGTGCCCGAGGCTGCGAAGCAGGTCGATCATGATCGCGGTTACGTTGATCTCGGTGAGACGGAAGTGGTGGAGTAGGGCAGGCCGGGCCTTCTCCAGAAGTTTCGGCTGGGTGAGGACGGCCATGAAGCGGCGGTGTTCGATCGCCGCGGCCAGTTTCGCACTGACCGCGTCTACCTCGGTAGGCGTGGGCAGCGGACCGGCGGTAGGCATCATCCGTGTTGATGTCGCCGAGTGCCGCAGCGGCGGCGGGGCGTAGGTCTTGGTTGTTCGGTCCCAGGACAATCCGTAGCCTTCGAGCAGCCCATCCAGCGTGGGCCGACCGGGCAGCGGCTTGGCGGCTGGGAATCGGCTCTGCACCCGGGAGCGGACCGTCTCCTCGGTCATGCGGCGGCCCACCAGCGCTCCGGCGGCCAACCGCAGCGCGCGTTCCGCCGGCATCCCCACCGGGTAGAGCTGCCATTGTGCGCTCACCGCGGCCACGCCATTGCTCGCAGCGGCAGCCAGTTGCAGCAGCCGATTATCACTGAGGACGGGCATTCCCTCGGGTTGGGTGGTGGTGCGCAGCTCGTCGATTGCACGTTGCTTCGACAGCAACGGGTCGGCGTCGGCCAACTTCGCGGCCCGCTGCCCCAACGCCACCGCGTAATCCAGGAGGTCCCTAGCAGTTGTCGTCGCTGCGGGGTTATCGGATTCGCGGCCGATGAGGACGGTGTCGGAAGTGCGGAATCGATAGATGGCTACCCGAGCGTTGCCGCCGCGCTCAAGCTCTGCTTCCACTGCCGCACGCACTAATCCGATCGCTTGGGCGAGCCGCTGAGGGCCGGATGTGTATGTTCCGCGGGCAGCCGCGAGAGCTTCGGCCAGTTCTTCGGCACTCATCACGGCGCCACGGGTGTCGAGCAGCGCGACGATCTCATCGCGGACCGGGTTGAGAGCCGGGAGCGAACGCCACTTCTTCGCGTGTTTGCGCAGCCATGTCGAGATCTGCGGCTGGCTTTGCCCGGTGACACGAGCTCCCTCGGGCTGAGATGGCCACCTCAGATAGCCACCTGCATCACTGGGTGACTGCCCGAGCATTACACGCATGGTGTCCAGCTCGATGGTGCTCTTTGCGGTGGCGCTCTTCGAGGTTTGTTTCGGTTCGGGCAGCAGCTTGGCGCAGATCGCCTCTATCCCGTATGCGGGCCGTTCTTCGACTGGTGGTTCCGCGGGCGGAGTTTCGAACTGGGGCCGTACGTCCCGGATATAGGCGCTGATCTCCTTGCGGGTCGCATCAGGGATCCCCTTGGCACGCCGCAGCTCTGATCCGTCGTAGGCCAGCAATTCGGCAACCGTGTGCACACCGAGTCGCTCCAGCGCAGACCTGGCCCGCGGGGTCAGGCTCGTGACGTCGAGCGAGGATTCTGGAGTGATCGCCGGGCTATCGGGCACAGGCTGTGGCAGGTCGCGGAACATCCCCCGCCACGCGTCGACCATCTCATCGATCGTGTCAAAGCGCTTGGCTGCGTCCCTCGCGAGCGCGCGGCTGAAGAAGGTCATCATCCGGTCCGCGATTGCCGTATCGAACAGAGCCGAATCGAGGTTGACCTCGTCGTCGGTGGCGACAGGATTAGCGTTCTCTCCCCATCGGGGCAGAATGCCGGTGGCCATCTCGTAAAGCGTCACGCTCGCCGCGAACCGCTCGGCAGCGGCGTCATAGCGGGTTCGCTGCGGCGGTCCGAGGAACGGATCGGTGTAGGGGGGCGTGCCTGCGTTCAGCTGATCGGCGGGAGTGGAGGCCAGCGAGAAGTCGAAGGCGCATAGGTGCAGTCGGCTGTCCTTCGGTCGCGGGCGCATCGCGAGGTTCGCCGGTTTGAGATCGCGATGCCACACCCCTTCCCCGTCGAGGAAGGCAACGATCTCCAGGAGATCGCGTCCATACCGTTCCAGCATCCCCAGAGCCAGTCGACCGCCCTGCAGCTCCTCAAGAAGGGTCGTGGCGCCCGCACTCTCCAGCAGCAACGCAGTACGTCCACCGACAATTAGCGGTCCCTTGACCAGGCTCGCGACCTGCCAATGCTTGCGGAGGTTGTCCAGCACCTCCGCCTCAGCCGTCAGCCGTTCGTCATGTCGATCGTCCCGGGCGACTTTCAGCACCAGTTCGCGGCCCTCATGAGTGACCAGCAATGCCACAGCAGTCGCACCCGCGCCGAGACGACGGACCACGGTCAGCCCGCCCTCGAGCACATCGCCCTTGTTGGCCTCCAACGGGTCGGTGACTGGCTCGGGCTCCGGAGCGGTGAGCTCCTCCCACACCGCATCCAGTCCCTTTCGGAACGCCATCATGCTCGGAGTCCGGTGTTTCGGGTCGCCGTGCGTGGCGCTGTAAATCAGGTCGACCAGATTGTTCGGCATACCGTCTACTGCTGCGGCGATGTCGAGACCCTGATTGCGAACAGCCGCAAGGAGCTGTTCCCCGGTCTCGGCAGGTGCCACTCCTGTGAGGATCCGGTATGCGACAGCGCCCAGCGCGAACACATCCAGCGGAACGCCTGGCGCTTTAGTGTCGACGGCGGCCTCGGGAGCGTGGTAGCACCGCATCTCATCGTCGAAGAACAGTTCCAGATCGGTGCCGTCGCTGGATGGACCGTTCGGCGAGCGGTGACCCGTGCTCGGCAGTCGGCGACTGGCCTGCCAGTCAGTCACCAGTAGCGACGGCTTCCCGCGCTTCTGCTCGGTCACGAAGATCGCGCGAGGATGCAGCGCCCGATGCGTCAGCCGACGGGAATGCGCGTAGTCGACAATTTCAGCGAGATCCTGCACAAGCTGAAGCCGCTGCGCCAGCGTCAACCGCGCTTCCTGCTGTATCAGCCACTCGTCCAAGCGAATCGAACCGGCGGCATGATCGAAGGCCACAGCGAGACCGCGCTCACGCTCGACCAGATCGACCGGATGAGCAATCCCTGGATGGTGCACACCTTGCAGCAGGCGGAACTCTCGTTCCGCTGCCGCTCGCGCCGGCTGCTCGTCGTCACCTTCCTCGGTCAGATAGAAACGCACTCGCCGTACAAGATCAGTGTCGATCGCATGGCCGGCCAGGAAGTCCTGCCAGCCGGGCCCCTCCGCGAAAGGTTTCGAATGCAGTATCAGCTGCCCGATCCGGCGTTTTGACACCGATGTACGAACGCCCTTGCGGACCAGCTCGACGATCTGGCGTCCACGCCTCGTATCCACTGCCTGCCTGGGGTCGGTGGGGGACGCCAGGAGAAAGCCCTTCAAGCTCGGCAGACCTGCGTTACCGCCATCCAGCCCGTAGACATGCATGCGACCGAATGTGTCGAGGTTCTGCTGCATGTTCTGCGCGTGCAGGAAAATTACGGCACCGACATACGGTGCCCGCCCGTGGTTGCCCTGGTTCGCGTAGTACCTGAGCAGGCTCCTAAGTCGCTTGGCCTTACGGTTGGCCAGCAGCAGAGGGTTGTCCACAGGAGCCAGCCGCCCTTTGGGATACCGACGCACCCACTGTGTGCCCGACCCGCTGATCTCGCCTTGCCAGTGTTTCAACTCGACGATGTGGAGGCCGCCGGGGGTCAGTACCAGGGCGTCGATCTCATTGATCGAGCCATCCGGGCCGACGAACTCCACGTTTGGCCATACGTGAAACGGGTTCGCGTCCGGAAGATACTCGCGCAGCGCCCGAAGCCCATCCTGTTCGTGCGGAAACTCGCTGGGATTACCTTCCTCCCAGCGCGGCGAATCCTCACGCAAGACCGATCCTTCCTTACCCCACTTCGCCACCCCGCGAATCGACGCAGCTTAACCCAAGGGACGCAACCGTCCGAAGGACTCAATCGTACGAGCCGACATCAACATGCCACCGCACGCGGGGCCGACTGTGCCCTCGTACAGCAGCACACGCACACCCGCCGCGCTGAGCGCGGGCGCCGCATTCATTGCCGCAGTCCGGAACCCGGGTCGAGATCCGACGCCAGCTTGCCCGTAAGCTCCAGCACCTGGGCAGCGGAAAGCCCGCGCAGCTGAGCGGTGTTCACCTCGAGCACCACATTGTCGGCCCCGGTCAATTTCACCAACACCGAACCGACCCGGGTTCGCAGTCAAGCGATCAGCACCGTGGTCAGCCCCGTGACCGCGCCAACTGTTCAGCGACGCCGGCCACCATAGTCTCCAAGCTCCCTCACTCACGCCACCTCATCTCCATCATTCCTATCCTCTCCTCCTTCCGAACCCCTGCCTGCACACAGCTCGCCCTCTACACTCCCCTCCCATCAGCCTCTCTGCCCCTCTCAACCAACTTCTCAAGCACACCTCTTCCATCGAGGGTAACGATCCGGTAACGACCAGGGAACATGGTTAATTTGCCTCAAAATAATCAATCGAACCCCGAGCGGAAAACGTCTATTGCATGCCTTGATGGATACATGACCGCGACGATCCATAAAGTCGTGGCAGGCAATGGCTATCAGTACTATCTACGCAATGTTGCTGCGCACGATGCCAGCTCACGCGGCCGTTCCAGCCTGGCTGACTATTACTCCGCGCACGGTGAAGCACCCGGGCGCTGGCATGGCACCGGCCTGGGCGCGCTCGGCATCGCCGCCGGTGAGGAAGTGACCGAAGAACAGATGAAGTCCCTGTTCGGACTGGGTCGCCATCCCAACGCCGACCTGATCGAAACCGCAGTGATCGAGGAGCAGATCCGGCTCGGCGCCAAACTGAAGGATGCCGCACGTGTCGCGGATAAAGCATCGCGGTTGGGCAACCCATTCCGCATTTATCGCGAGGTTTCCGAGTTCCGAAAACGATGCGCAGACGCCTTCGAGACACACAATATCGCGCACGGAGCAGACTCACACGACGCTATCCCTGACGCCAAACGGGCACGCATTCGCACCGCCGTGGCGACGGAAATGTTCACCGAAGACTACGGTCGCACACCGATGGATGCGCGGGAGTTATCGGGCTGGGTGGCGAAGAACTCACGCCCGAACACCGCCGCAGTGGCGGGTTTCGACATCACTTTCTCACCAGTGAAGTCGGTGTCGGCACTGTGGGCGCTGGCTCCGCGGACGATTGCGGAGAAGATCGAGGCCGCCCACCACGCTGCGATCGACGACGCACTCGCCTGGTTGGAACAGCACGCGATCTTCACTCGATTGGGCCGAAACGGGGTGCGCCAGGTCGATGTCGAGGGCATCGTGGCCGCACGGTTCACCCACCGCGACAGCCGGGCCGGCGACCCGGACCTGCACACCCATGTACTGATTGCCAACCGTGTACGCACCCTCGATGGCCGCTGGCGAACCCTTTACGGCGGCGCCATCTATCAGTCTGTAGTCACCGTCTCGGAGATCTACAACAGCCGTTTAGAGCACCATCTCGAAGATCTCGTCGGTGTGCAGTTCGCCGAACGCGCCTTGAGTGATCCAGCGAAGCGCCCGGTCCGCGAAGTCGTCGGCATCCCCGCACGGTTGATCGAGACGTGGTCGCGGCGCGAAGCCGACATCAAAGCACGCCTGGGCGATCTCGCGGTGGACTTCCAACGGCGGTTCGGACGCGAACCCGTCCCAGGCGAAATGTATGACCTGGCTCAGCAAGCCACGCTCGAAACACGGCCCAGCAAGCACGGATTGCGGTCACTGACCGAGCAACGCAGCAGTTGGCGTGCCGAGGCAGTGGCGCTGCTCGGGGGACGAAACGCCGTGTCGCGGATGGTCATGGCGGCAGTGAATCCGACACGGACTCCGCGGGTTACACCGACGTCGCTGTGGATCGCGCACACGGCCGAGCAGGTCCTGGAGGTGGTAGCCGAGCATCGCTCGACGTGGCGACGTACGAACGTGCGCGCCGAAGCCGAACGGCAGTTGCGCGGTCGAGTCGCGGCAAGCGATTGGGAATGGGTCACCGACGCAGTCGTCACCGAGGCATTGTCCCCGGCGCGGTCGATCGCGCGCGGGCATCCCGATCTTGCCGACGAGCCCGAATTGCGCACCGTTCCACAGGTGTTGCGCCGCCGTGACGGCACCAGCATCTACACGAATTCGGCCGCTCAGCTCTATACTTCGGCACGCATGTTGTCGGTGGAGCGGCGACTGATCGAGCTGTCGGTCCAGCCCGGCGGACGGCAACTGGAACTGGAAACAGTTACCGCCGCGGTCCGCCGATTCAACACTACCCACCCGGATCGGCCGCTGAACGCCGGGCAGGTCAGCGTCATCAAAGGCTTCGCCACCTCCCATTTGCGCCTGCGCACAGCCAACGCACCCGCCGGGTCAGGCAAAACGACTGCGATGCGCGTGCTCACCGACGCCTGGCACACCAGCGGCGGCCACGTCCTCGGCCTCGCCCCCACTGCATCCGCCGCAGCGGTACTCGGGGAGTCGATCGGCGCCCGCGTGGAGACCGTCGACAAGCTCCTCTACATTTTGAACCAGCACACTCTGGGCGCGGATAGTCATGCGTTGGAACGTGAACTGCCTCCCCCACTACCGGAATGGGTACTCGAAATTGGCCCCAACACGTTGGTCATCGTCGATGAGCACGTAAAGCTCGGCAACCTCAAACGCCTCCGCCTGCTCGAGTTCTTGACCGGGCGTGGGGCGACGATCCGCTGCATCGGCGACAACCACCAGCTTCCCGCGATCGAAGCCGGCGGCGCCGACACCGACATGCACGCCGCCACACCCGAACACAACATGAGCCTCACGCACGTAGTGCGCTTCGCGTCAACAGCGGAAGCGACTGCGAGTTTGCAGCTTCGCGACGGCGATCCCGCCGCGCTGGGGTGGTATCTGGACAACGGCCGCGTGCACGCCGGACACCGCGGCGCCACTCACAATGACGCCTACAACGCGTGGATGACCGACCATCTCACCGGCTGCGACGCCATCATGCTGGCCTCTACGAATGAGGTGGTGGGCGCGTTGAACGCCCGCGCACGTGCCGACCGGATCACGCGCGCCGCTGACGTTGTCGACGCCGAATGTCTACTCGCCGACGGGCTTTACGCTTCGGTCGGTGACACGATCCGCACCTGCCGCAACAACCCCCGATTGCGTTTAGGTGATCGAGATTGGGTGCGTAACGGCTACACCTGGACCATCACCGTCGTCCACGACGACGGCAGTATCACCGCCACACACCACCACTCCCGCGGGGAAAGACACCGCGAAAGTGTGCGACTTCCCGCCGACTATGTGCTCGATCATGTGCGTCTCGGGTACGCCACAACGATCGATTCCGCACAAGGAATCACCGCCGACACCTGCCACGTCGCACTCACCGGACACGAATCCCACCAACAGGTGTACGTCGCGATGACACGCGGTATCCACGGCAACCACCTCTACCTCCCCACCGCATTGGACGGCAACGAAGCCTCCTTCTGGAGCGAACCCGCAGTCGTACCGCGCACCGCCGTCGAAGTTTTGGTGCGCATCCTCGACCGCGATGGCGCGCAAAAATCCGCGCACACGCGACTACGCGATGCTCTCGACCCGCACTCCCGGCTCGGGCGCGCCCTCGACATCTACCTCGATGCCGTCGGTGTTGCGGCCGAAGAAGCTCTCGGCCCACACGGACTCGACCGCATCGACGTCGCCGCCGAAACGGTGCGCCCGAATCTCACCGACAGCCCCGCCTACCCCGTCCTGCGGCAACACCTGGCGGTCATCGCGATGACCGGACACGACCCCATCACCGCCCTACAGACCGCAGCCGCCACGCGGGAACTCGATACCGCCGACGATCCCGCCGCTGTACTGGACTGGCGCCTCGACCCCACTGGCACACACTCCACCGGCGCCGGACCACTGCCCTGGGCGCACGGCTTACCTCGCATGCTCGACGAGCATGTCCTCGCGGGAGAACTGCGGGCACGCCAGAGCATCGTCGCCGACCTTGCCCAACAGATCCGCGACGACACCCGCGACTGGACACCAACGACCGCACCACACTGGGCGCGCGCACTCATGGGTGCCGACCCGCAGTTGGTAGCCGGCCTCGCGGTGTGGCGGAGTAGCCTGCATATCCCCGACCGCGACCTGCGACCCACCGGACCCAACCGGTACGCCGCCCTCGAGCGCGAGCACCAACAAAGGCTTCGCGACCGCATCACCAACGCCCTCGGGTATAACAACCTGCCAGCCAACAAGTGGGCGGCGGTCGTCGAATCCCTCGACCCGCGCGTCACCACCGATCCCTACTGGCCCACGCTGGCCGACAGGATCGGGGCCGCCGACCGCGCCGGAATCAACATCACCGGCATGCTCACCGACGCAGCGAACGAACGCCCGCTACCCGATGAGATGCCCGCCGCAGCGCTGTGGTCACGGGTGAAACTCGAAACACCCACCCTCGACAACGGTATCGTCGATCATCTGCTACCAAACGATGACGCCGGGGATCCTCTGTCATCAGCGCCCACTGTGCAGCCTGAAATCAACGCATTGATGCTGCTAACCGACGAGGAACTCGGCAGGCACATCGGCGAACTCGAACTACGCCTCGCGCTCGTCGACACAGAAACGTTCATCTTCAATCCTGCCGCGCGCCTGCCTGATGAACCCGACCCCGAAGACGTCGCCCGCCGCCACCGCGCCGCACAAGACGCGATCCGCCACGCCCACCACGCCGACCAACAACTCCAGACAGCGATCGAAGCCGCGCAGGCCGCGGCCACCGAACTCCATGACGCTCGCGTCGAACTCGCCGCAACTCCTCGCTACCGGCGTGGTCACCGCCACCACCTGCAAGCTCGCATCGACACACTGCTCGTCGAGCGCAACAACCGCGACCGGCAGCACGACTCCGCCCGCACGACCGCACGCAACGCTCACCGCGACGCGGTCTTACTCGCAGGACCAGAACAAGACTGGGACCATGTAGCCACCGCCCACCCCGAACCCCCACGAAGCATGCAAACCGGTCACTACTGACGACTCGGCAGCCGACGAAGCCCGATCACGGATCACCGGACTCACCGCGGAACTCGACCAATGCCGGACCGAACAACAGCGCCGCCGCACACTCACCGCAAGCCAACTCGAACACGAACAGCACATGCGCACCTCCGCACTCGCTGAAGCCACCCTGCTCGAACCGATCGACGGAGATGTTGAACTCTGGGGGCAGCAACCAGACGACGACCTCGGGCTATGAGGTCACGGTCTGACCGCTGAAGACGACCTCTCCAGCACTTCGGCGAGGACCGAACAGGTGCTCGACAGCAGAAAAGCATCCCTCGA
>NZ_JBJZOK010000050.1:0-37187 GCF_047200615.1 Nocardia sichangensis | reverse complement strand
GATGCCGCGGATCATCCATCGCCAGGAACGACATGGTCCGATGCGCGTGCCGACCCCACGCCGCCGGATCCAGCGACACCCCGTTCGCACTCGACAACCGCACACTGTCACGGAACGCCCCCACCACATCCGGATGCCGCGACAACGCCCAGAATCCCAGATCCGGGTTGTGGTACAGCGGCGCTTCTTCCCGCAACCGCCGATACACCGGATATGGATCCTCATGAAACCCGTAGTCATACGGGTCGAACACCAGCGGCCCCACCACAGCCGTCATCGCCCACACTCCGAATTCGATAACAAGTTCTCAACAAGGATCGTCCACCCAACGCTCCGTAGAGACACATAGCTGGACATGTGTCTGGACGGTACCACTGACAGTTTTTCAGGACAATCCCGAACAAGCGATCTCGCGGAAAGAAATCCGCCGTCCGATCGCCA
This sequence comes from Nocardia sichangensis, assembly GCF_047200615.1. Taxonomy (NCBI): domain Bacteria; kingdom Bacillati; phylum Actinomycetota; class Actinomycetes; order Mycobacteriales; family Nocardiaceae; genus Nocardia; species Nocardia sichangensis. The sequence goes on along the minus strand of NZ_JBJZOK010000050.1, from coordinate 36,746 downwards.
GGCCGACACACACCACGAATCAAGAACACGTTCTTGTAGGCAGCTCGGCGATCGGACTATATTCCATACAACTGTCCAGACACGGCGGTTCGCAGCACGCGGCCACCTTCGCCGATGCCGTCACGCGGGCAGCGCACGACAGCTCGTCGAACGACCAGACAAGGATTTCCATGCGATTCGGCATCGTCCTGTTCACCAGCGACCGCGGCATCACTCCCGCCGCGGCGGCCCGAGCGGCCGAGCAGGCGGGGTTCGCCTCCTTCTACGTCCCCGAGCACACCCACATCCCGGTCGCGCGCAACGCGGCGCACCCGCAGACCGGCGACGCGTCGCTACCCGACGACCGCTACCTGCGCACGCTGGACCCGTGGGTCGCACTGTCCATGGCGGCGGCAGTCACCGAACGCATCGAGCTGGCCACCGCCGTCGCGCTCCCCGTGGAGCACGACCCGATCACCCTTGCCAAGACGATCGCCTCACTGGACCACCTCTCCGGTGGCCGGGTCGTGCTGGGGGCCGGATTCGGCTGGAACACCGACGAACTCGCCGATCACGGAGTACCCGCGAACAAGCGACGCACCGTGCTGCGCGAATACCTGGCGGCGATGCGGGCGCTGTGGAGCCGGGACGAGCCCGGTTTCGACGGCGAGTACGTGCGCTTCGGCCCGAGCTGGGCGTGGCCGAAACCGGTCCGGCGCTCGGTGCCGGTGCTGATCGGCGCGGCGGGCACCGAACGCACCTTCCGCTGGATAGCCGAGTCGGCGGACGGTTGGATCACCACCCCGGGGGAAACGGAGATCTCCGATCGTCTCGCGTTGCTGCACGAGATCTGGCAGCAGGCCGGGCGGCCCGGACGTCCGCGCGTGGTGGCCCTGGATTACAAACCCGACGCCGCACGCCTGGCCGAGTGGGACCGCGCCGGCGTCACCGACGTCGTGTACGGACTGCCGGACAAAGACGAGCCCGCGGTGTGCGCCTACCTCGAGCGGTTGTCCGGCAAACTGACCGACATCGGCCCGCCGCTCGGCGCGGCGAGCCGGCCGTAGCGAATCACGTGGCCGAACACACAACTATTTCCGCAGCAGGAAAGTTGCTCGAACGAAATAACGACACTACCATCTAGACACATGTCCGAAAGCGATTCCAGAACCGTCGAAGCCACGCGGCGGCGCTTGTCCGGAAAGCAGGCCGACACCGTCGACAAGCTCACCAGATCGGCGTTGGAAGTGCTTTCCCGGGAGGGTTTCGCCGGCATGACCATCCGGATGGTGGCCGCCAACGCCAAGGTCGGCACCGCCACCGCGTACACCTATTTCTCCTCCAAGGAGCACTTGGTCGCGGAGATCTTCTGGCGCAGGCTGCGCGCACAACCCTCCCCTGTGAGCGAGGATCCGGACGCCACCGTGCGGGTGATCGCCGAACTCCGCAGCATCGCGTTGCTGGTCGCCGACGAACCGGAATTGTCCGGCGCGGTCACCAGCGCGCTGCTCGGCCGCGATCCCGACGTCGAGCATTTGCGGTCGCGCATCGGCTTGGAAATTCGCACCCGCCTCGCGCACGCGCTGTCCGGAAATCCCGACGCGGATATTCTGAAATCGCTCGAATTGCTCTACGCGGGTGCGCTGGTCCATGCCGGGATGGGCTACGAATCGTATTCCGACATCGCGGACCGCATCGAGCGGTCCGCGATGCTCATCCTGAAGTGACGCGTCGCGTTCCGCGTCACTTCAGGCCAGGCCCAATTTCAGCGACGCGCCGCCGTCGACGAACATCTGCAAACCGGTCACGTAGCGCGACTCGTCGGAGGCCAGGAACGTGACCGCGTGCGAGATGTCCGAGGACTCGACGAAGGGAATCGGCATGGCCTGCATGAAGGGAAAGGTGACCTCGGCGTCCTCGCGCGTCGGGTTCTGTACGTCGGGACGGAAGATCTGGTACATCCCCGGGTTGTGCAGCATGTCGGTGTCGACGTTGGTCGGATGCACCGCGTTGATGCGGATCGAGCTCGGCCCCAGCGTCAACGCCAAAGTCTGCGTGTAAGAACGGATCATCTTCTTCGACAGGCCGTAGCCGTCGCCGCCGGGACCTTGCAGTGCCTGCTGGCCGTTGAATCCGGTCTGCGGCACCAGGCCCGCGACCGATCCCGTCACGATGATCGAGGCGCCCGCGCCCAGATGCGGCAGCGCGGCGTGCACGGTGTTCACCACGCCGACGAAGTTGACGTCGAAGACATCCACGAAGCCCTGCAACGGCACATGGTGGCCCAGCGGGCAGATCCCGGCGTTCGCCACGACCACGTCCAAGCGCCCGAGTTCGGCGACGCCCGCCGCGATCGCCGCTTGCAGCGCGGGGCGATCGCGCACGTCGACCTGTGCGGCCACCACCCGACGGCCGGTCTTGGCGACCAGGTCCTTGGTCTCGGCGAGATCCGCTTCGGTCGCCAGTGCGTATTCGTTGCCGGCTATGTCGGCGCAGATATCGAAGGCGATGATGTCGGCGCCTTCCTCGGCCAAGGCGACCGCGTGACTGCGGCCCTGCCCCCGTCCCGCACCGGTCACCAGGACGACTTTGCCGCTGACCCGATCCATGTTTCCTCCACCGTGCTCGTCGCCGGTTCCCGTCACCCCCCGCGACACGCGCCGCACATATATGGAATAGTAACCGGACATCTGTCTGGACGATATTACGGACAAAGGTATGGATCAATCACTCGTCACCGCACCCGATTCCGCGGCCGCATCCCGGCCCGAGCGGGGTGATCGTTGATGCCCAAGCGGCCACGCAACCTCGACTCCCCGCTGGTCACGACCGTCATCAAATACATGTCCAGAGCGCAGACCTGGGCGTACCGCCGGACCGGAGGGCGCGTCGGCGCACGATGGCGGATCGGCGCCGGCTTCCGCGAGCCGGTACCCACCTTGCTGCTCGAGCATCGGGGTCGCAGATCGGGCAAGTTGTTCACCGTCCCGCTGCTGTACCTCGTCGACGGCGCCGACCTGGTAGTGGTCGCCTCGCAAGGCGGGTTGCCGAATCACCCCCAGTGGTACTTCAATCTCCTGGCACATCCCGTGACCCGGGTACAGGTCGGGGCCGAGCACCGACGCGTCCGCGCCCGCGTGGCGAGCCGGGAGGAGAAGAATCGCTTGTGGCCCTTGCTCGTAGCCCTCTACGCGGACTTCGACACCTACCAATCCTGGACCGAGCGCGAAATCCCGGTGCTCATTCTTCAGCCGGAGGACCGGCCGCACTGACCCGGCGCGTCGAGCGAGGTCCGCGGCCACCCTCCCCCATGATGTTCAGCGTTCCCGGCGCGATGGGCGCCGCCCGCCCGCCGGAGCAGTGCGACGCAATCGATCGACTCGACCGAGGATGGGAGAGCGTGTGGCGAAGATGGGTAGGCGGAAACGGTCCAGGCTGATCACCGCCGGAATGCTGCGGGAGAAGCACCAGCAGGAAGAGCACGACGCACCGGCGCGACCGGCGCCGCTGCCCCCGGACGAGGTCGAGACGGCCATCGTGCTCGATCTCGACGGGCTCGCCACGCGCGTGCGTGCGCGGCGGCGCGAGATGAAGTGGACCCAGGCGGATGTGGCGGGCAACGGCGGCCCGCCGGCCAAGGTGATCAGCGAGATCGAGCGGTCCCGCAATCCACGGCCTGGTACCGAGGTGCTCGACCGGCTCGACGCGGGACTCGAGTGGCCGCCCGGCACCAGCGCGACGATCCTGCGCGCCGAGCGGGCAAGCGAACTGGCCACGGCGCGCTGAGCGCCGGATCCGAAACTCGGCCGGTCGGAGAATTTTTCGATATCTCCGACCGGTCGAGCCGGAACGCTCATCGGTAGCTGTGGGCGCTGCTAGGCTGCTCAGCGACCCTAGACGACTGCTCTTGCGCCGCCGGAGTGCGCGGGTCCGGCCGTGCTGGACGCAGGTGTTAACCCGATGAAGGAATGGACGTAACATGCAACTCCGCGGCATCACTGCGGCAGCGATACTCGCCATCGGCTCGCTGACCGTCGGCGCGGGCGTCGCCCACGGCGAGCCCGCTCCCGACATCACCTACTCGGCCAAGATCGTCGACCAGACGGTGGTCGCCGCGCTCCGGGGCGGAACCTTCCAGTTGTCCAAGGCACTGCGCGATCAGCCCGCGGGCGACGAGAACACGCGACTAACCGAGCGCGACGGGGTGCTCGTCGATCATGGGGGCGCCCCGGCCGACATCGCGCAAGTGATCGACGTGGTAGACATCCGGGACCGCGACGGCCACGTCGCGATGACGTTGCCGCTCGACTTCCGGATCGCGGGGACCGCCATTCCGGTGCGCCCGGAGCTGAAGAAGGACAGCACCGTGCTCGAGCTGAAGCCGTCCAGGCCGGAGGGCATCGCGATCACCGAGCCACTGGTGGCCAAGCCGGTCGCGTCCATGACCGAGAACCAGCGCGCCCGTGACGAATTCGCCAGCCAGTTCGGGCTCGCCACCGCCATAGGCGGTTTCGTCGGCACCGCGATCGGCGCCACGATCGGCTGCCTGGTCACCATCGCCGTGGGCTGCGTGGCCGGTCTGCTGACCGGCGCGAGCCTCGGCGGCATCCTCGGAACCATCGCGGCCGGCGGGCCCACGCTCGTCGTGGCGGGTGTCGACCTGCTCACCACGTTGCAGGCGGCCGACGGCACTACCCGCTTCGCCGACAAGCCCGTCCAAACCGCTCCGGCCCAAACCAAGTAGCCGTGTCCCGGCGGCGCAGCAGCGCGCCGCCGGGCGGACTTCCGATCGACCGCGTCGCTACAACGGCGCGGTCGTCGTGTTCGAGCGACCCACGCGCTCGTCGTTGATCAAGTGATAGGCGCGTCCCAGATCGTCGAGCGCACGCTCCCATCTGGTGTCCGCGTCGTGGCCACGGGGATTGCGGCTGAGCAACAGCAGGACCTCGGCCGCGTCCGCCGACCGCGCGGCGGCGTCCAGCAACACCGGCACCGGTTCCACGGTGGTGCCCGCCGCCAGCGCGCCGATACGGTCGTGCAGCCAGTGCGCGTCGAAACGCGCCTGCTCCGTGGGGTTCTCCCCGTTCACCGGCAGGGTGCTGACCGCGGCGGCCCGTGCGGCCTCCTCGTCGTCCATCGTGGTGGTGACGACGTCGCGCAGCTCGCTGCTCGCGATCCGGTGTAGCAAACCGATCAGTAGGACACGTTCGGCGTCCGGACCGTGCAGACCCGTCTCATCCGCCCGTGCGCCGACCTCGTCCGGGTCCACGCGCAAGATCGACAGAACCGCTCGCAACTGCGCAATCGTTACCACTTCGTCCGCCCCTCCTCATCGTCGCGGCCCCACCATCACACCCTCGGCGACAGCCTGCCAAATGCGAGGCGCGTTAACCGTCCGGTAGCCCTTTTGCCGATACGGCGTGTCTTCACTCTGCGTTCCAGGTCACCTCGAACCGCAGGGTAAACGAGGGTCCAACTTGGGTACTCCAGACATCATGAGAGCGATACCGGCGCGGGTCACTGGTGACACGACCACGCCCGCAGTGCGCGAATCCGAACACGGCGGTGCGATCGCGAGCATGAGATGGCGGCGGATCAGGGAGGTGATCGCCACCCGAACCGTCTCCGATGCCACGCGAGAGGTCTCCATCGAGGTGGGGAAACCGCAGATGGCACCGGGTGACACCGGTGTGGTGTGCGGTTTTCGCATCCAGGGAATCGGCGAACGATGGGCGCACGGCGTCGATTCCATCGCCGCGCTCTACCGCGCGTTCCAGGACATCGCCCAAGAGCTGCGGCAGGCCAACAGCCACGGTGCGCACTTCGCGGTGACCGAGCCGTCCGACCCCGGCTTCCCCGCCGCGCCCACCCGTCCCTCGCGTGCCGCCACGACGGTCGCCTACGAGCCGCAGGCGCTCATCGCGGCCCGCACCCTCTACGAAGCCGACAGCTCGTTGTCGATCATCATCGGCAGGCCGTATCTGGCGGCCGACCGGCGCAAGCACCTGTGCCGGTTCCATATCAGCAAGCAGGGCGCGTCGCTGGCCAGCGGCATCGATGAGATCCAGGCCCTGCACAGCGCGATCAGCATGATCAGCGAACGCCTCGCACTGCCGCAGGATTGGCCGGTCAGCCGCCTGTCCTGAGGCCCGCGCGCACAATTTCGCGACGAACCGCCCAGCCGGTACGGATTCGGCATCGAATCATCGGTTGGGGATCGTCGTTCGACCGGCGTAGATCTCCCAGCGCCATGAGCAGTCCGGCGGCCGTCCCCATGTCCGGAACCAGACCGTGGCGAGGCCGCGGCGTCGCCAGGAGGGAACTGCCCATGGAATTCATCTCGCCGGTGGACGCCCTGTTTCTCATCGCGGAATCACGCGAGCATCCGATGCACGTCGGTTCGCTGTCCATCTTCGACCCCGTGGAGGGCACCGGACCCGAATTCGCCCGGCGCGCGTACGCCACGCTGGCGGCCGACCGAAATTTCCACCCCACGTTCCGCAAGCGCCCGGCTCGCCTGTTCGGCACTCCACAGCTGGCCTGGACCGTGGACAGCGCCGTCGAGCTCGACTACCACGTCCAGCGGTGGGCACTGCCGGAAGCGGGTGGCCTGGACGCCCTGACCGAAGTAACGGCGGGATTGCACAGCACCCTGCTCGACCGTCACCGGCCGCTGTGGGAAGCGCATCTGGTCGAAGGGCTCGCCGGCGATCGGGTCGGCTTGTACGCGAAGATGCACCACGCCCTCATCGACGGCGTCGGCGCCCAGCGCCTGTTGCAGCGAACGCTCACCACCGACCCGGAATCCGGCGAAGCGCTGGTGCCCTGGCATCTCCCGCCTTCGACCGGGCACCGCCCGAATCCCCCGCAGAGGCAAACGCTCGGCACCCGGGCGCGCGCCCTGCTCGCCGCGGCGGGCTCGGCGCCTTCGGCCTTGCGCCTGGCCCGTACCGCGCTGCTCGAGCAGCAGTTGACGCTGCCCTTCGCCGCACCGCGCACCATGTTCAACGTCCCGATCGGCGGGGCCCGCCGCTGCGCCGCCCGCTCGTGGCCGCTGGACCGGATCCGCCAGGTCAAGAAGATGACCGGCACCACGCTCAACGACGTGGTGCTGGCGATGTCGGCGGGTGCGCTGCGCACCTACCTGCTCGAACACGTCGCCTTGCCGGACAAGCCGCTGATCGCCATGGTGCCGGTCTCGCTGCGTCCCGAATCCGACGACGGTGACGGCGGGGGCAACGCCGTGGCGGCGCTGCTGTGCAATCTGGCCACCGACCTGCCCGACCCGGCCGCGCGGCTGGCGGCGATCAGCTCCTCGATGCATCGCAGCAAAGAGATCTACCGCGCGCTGTCCCCCGTTCAGGCGGTCTCGCTGTCGGCGCTGACGCTCAGTCCCCTCGCCCTGTCACTGCTGCTTCCCGCCACGGTCGCGCTGACCAGCCCGCCGTTCAACATCGTCATCTCCAATATTCCGGGACCGCGTGAACCGCAGTACTGGAATGGAGCCCGCGTCGCGGCCAGCTACCCGCTGTCGATCCCGCTCGACGGGCAGGCGGTGAACATCACCCTCACCAGCAATGCCGACAGCCTGGACATCGGCATCGTCGCCTGCCGCCGCAGCGTGCCGGACGTGGCCAGGCTGCTCGATCACCTGGAATCCGCGTTGACCGACCTGGAGGACACCGTCTACTGACCGCCGGGCGCTGCCGCCGGATGTTCAGGGTGATCCCGCGGTGCCCAGACCGTTGATCGACGGCGGCAGCTCCGGTTCGGCCGCGCCGGGACCGGCCAGCAGACGCTTGAGGATCTTGCCGGTGTCGCCGCGCGGCAGCGCCGAGAGGAAGGTGACGTCGCGCGGCACCGAGAAGCGGCTCAAGCGGTTGCGGATGTAGGTGCGCACCATGTCCGAATCCAGGCCGGACCCTTCGCGTTTCACCACGAACGCCGCGAGCCGCTGGCCGAATTCGTGGTCCGGCACACCGACCACGGCGACGTCACTGACCTGCGGCAGGTGCGCGAGCGCCTCCTCGACCGGACGCGGGAAGACGTTCTCGCCACCGGAGATGATCATCTCGTCGTCTCGTCCCGCGATGAACAACCGGCCCGCGGCGTCGAGGTAGCCGAGGTCGCCGGTGTCGAGCATGCCGTGCGCCTCGTCCGGTGGCGCGGAGTTGACGTAGCCGTCGAACAGCATGTGGTTGCCGACGAAGATGTGTCCCGTGGCGCCGATCGGGAGTCTGCGGTGGTCCGGCCCGAGCACGGCCACCTTGGTGCCCAGCGGCGGGCGTCCCGCCGTGGTCGGCGAGGTGTGCAGGTCCTCGGGGGTCGCGATGGTCGCCCAGGAGACCTCGGTGGATCCGTAGACGTTGTAGAGCACGTCGCCGTAGGCCTCCATGAACCGCTCGACGGTCGCGCCTGCCAGTGGCGCACCGCAGCTGATCATGTGCCGCAGGCTGGAGGTGTCGTAGCGAGCACGCACGCGCGCGGGGAGGTCGAGGATGCGCTGCACCATGGTCGGCACGACGATCACCGTGTTGACCCGGTGCTCGGCGATGCGGCGCAGGCAGTCCTCCGCGTCGAACCGTTCGGCCAGCACCACGGTCGCGCGCAGCGCGGTGCTCAGTTGCAGGCCGGCCAACCCCCAGGTGTGGAACAGCGGCGCCGGGATCAGCATGGTCTCGTTCATCTGCATCGGGATGCGCGACAGCAATGCCGCGATGGACCCGAAGCCCTTCGGATGCGGCCTGCGCGCACCCTTGGGCGTCCCGCTGGTCCCGGAGGTGAGCACGACGAGCCGTCCCGGCTGGGCAGGGGTGCGGAAAGTCGTGTGCCCCTCCGCCACCAGTTGGTCCACGGTCGTCCGGTCGGGTACCGGCGGACGCTCGTCGGTGTTGTAGCGCGGGATGTCGGTATGCAGATAGCGCACCAACTCCTCGAGGTCACCGTCGACGAACAGCGCCGACAGGCGGTCGCGCTGGACGATCTCCTCGATGGTGCGGCCCGCCAGCCCGGCATTCAGCAGTGCCACGTCCACACCCAGTTTGCCTGCGGCGACCATGCATTCGACCATGGCCGCGTGGTTGCGCGCCAGCAGGCCGATGGCGTCGCCCGGGCCGAGGTCGTGCGCGGCCATCGCCGCGGCCAGCGCGTTGGTGCGCTCGTGCATGTCGGCGAAGGACCGGGTGCCGCGGTCGTCGATGATCGCGGTCCGCTCCGGGGCGTACGCCGCGCCCGCGGCGTATCCGCCCGCCAGGTTGAAACCCCATTTCGCCAGTGAGCGCAGCTGTTTGAGAGTCCGATCGAAACGAACCGGCAACACGACGCCGGTGGCCACCATCTGCCGCGCCACACCCGCGTTGCGCCGGATCGGCGAATCCTCGCCGTTGACGACCAAGGAGGTCCGCGCGCCCTTGGCGACGTCGGCCACCCGCTTCAGTCCGGCCTTGGTCCACTCGCCGATCGCCACATTGGACAGCTCGCTCACCCGCGGGTGCACCCGGCTCGGCGCGAAATACGTGACGGTGACCTTGGTGCGGTCCTCGTCGCCGTGCAGTCGCACCGACGCGAAGCTGCCCAGTGCGGCGTATTGCATCTCGAAGCTCTCGTACCACCGGCCCACGCTGATCCGGATCTGGTGGGTGCGTATGCCCGACCCGTAGGTACCGACGCGCATCTGCCAGACCACATTGCCGTCGGCGGACTGGATCTGCTCGCACGCGCCGATACCGGTGAACATGCGCGGATAAGTCTGCGGTTCGAGCAGCAGATCCCAGATGGTCTTGCGGGCGATCGCGAATTCGGCGACTACGTCGATGACATCGGTAACCAACTTGTGCACTTCTCGTCGGCCGGTTCGAAGAACTTCGGGTCGGCGGGTAGCTCCTTTGTAACGTCAGTCACAAGCGAGGTCAAGTAGCCAGGGCATCATCGCCACTACCAGCGACACGCAGGAAATACGCTGCGATTGCCCAGCATTCACCTGAACCTGGGAACCGGCCCAAATCACCCGCGCGACGCCTGTGAATCAGCCCAACGATCATCCGAACTCCCGCCGGCCGGCGACCTCCGACCTAACGTCACAGACGCCTGCTCGGCAGGACCGAACGCTGGCTGGAGAGGTTATGGACGACAAGCCCGCACGACGAATCGCGCACGCCCGCGCCGAGGAGATCCTCGATTTCTTCGGCAAATGCCGAGCGTGCGGATATCCCGCTTACGCGGAGAGCACCACGTTGCGCTACGACAACGGCGACTTGGAGACCAAGATCATCGCCAGCTGCGCCCTGCCCTGCGGCTGGACCGGCGAGGTCTCCGCCACACCGATGACCGGCGCGGCCGCCCGTCCACGCACGTGAGCGAACTCAGGCCGCGCTCGAAACGAGTTCTTCCGGGCCGAGCGCGCGTTCGCGCAGGTCTTTGAGAATCCTGGCGAGAATGCGCGACACCTGCATCTGGGACACACCCAGCTCTTCGGCGATCTGACTCTGGGTCCGCGACTCGTAGAAGCGCATGACCAGCACCTGCCGATCGCGCGGCGGCAACTCGGCGATGAGCGGGCGCACGGCCATCGCCTGCTCCAGCAGGTCGTAGCACGGCTCCTCGGAGCCCAGCGTGTCGGCGAGCGACTGCGGCGCACCGTCGCCCTCCTCTCGGCCTGCCGCGTCCAGCGAATTGGCCTGATAGGCGTTGCCCGCGATGAGCGCCTGCGTGACCTCACCGAGGTCGACGTCCAACTCCTCGGCGATCTCCCTGGCCGTCGGCATCCGGCCGAGGCGATGCGACAACGTCTCGGTGGCCGGGCCGACGCGCAGCTGAATCTCCTTGAGCCTGCGCGGCACTCGCAACGACCACGTGTTGTCGCGGAAATGCCTGCGCACCTCGCCCATGATGGTGGGGACCGCGAATCCGAGGAAGGAACTGCCGCGCGAGACATCGAAACGGTCCACCGCGAGCACCAGCCCGACCCGGGCGATCTGCAGCAGGTCCTCGTAGTTCTCGCCGCGGCCGGAGAACTTCCTGGCGATGTGCTCGGCGAGCGGAAGACACCGCCGGGTCACCTCCTCGCGCAGCGCCGCGCGGTGCGGATCCCCCTCGTCCATCGCGGCCATCTTCTCGAACCACGGCTCGATGTTGTCGTAGCTGTCGCCCCCGCGGGTGCGCCTCGCCGTGTCATTTCCGTCGGTCGTGAACTCACGTTTCATCAAATGGTCCTCGTTCCCAACTGAATTCGATAACGGTCGGGTACCCGCCGAGTTCGGAATCAAAAGGGTCACGGGAAATTGATAGGGAGCGGGTGAGCATGCGCACCAGTTCCCAGCTCAACGGATCGCTGCGGAGCTCGCCGCCGACCACGGCGACGGCGTCGACACGCACGCTCATCCGGCCGAGGCCGTAGGTGAACGCGCAGCCGAGCATCGAGCCCGGCATGGCGTCCGCCAGCAGCATCGTGACCGCCTCGTTGATCGCCAAGCGGATGTCCGAGGCGGCGTCGAGCGGAACCTCGGCGACCAGGCACACGGTGTCGGTCATCGCGCGGATCAAGGCGAGGTGTCGCGCGTCGGCGGGGATCCGCACCGTGACCGTGGCGGTCTCCGTGGCGGGCGCGCCGAACGCGCACGTGATCACCCGCATCACACCGTGGCGAGCTGCGCTTGCCACATCCAGTGCAACTGCTCCAGCCGCGCCGCGATCGCCAGGAACAGATCCTGGGTCACCGGATCGGCCTTCTCGGTCGCCGCGATGCGTTCACGCAGCCGCTTGATCACGGCGGCGAGGTTGCCGACGATCGTGTCGATGACGTCGGTGTCCTGTTGCCAGCCCTCGCCGATGCCGATCGCGCCGGAATCCTTGGCCACGCTCGCGGCGCGCCCGTCCGGGCTGACTCCCACGGCGGTGGCGCGTTCCGCGGCCGAGTCCGTGAACTCCCGTGCCACGATCACCAATTCATCCAGCGCCAGGTGCACCGACCGGAAGTTGGTGCCGATCACGTTCCAGTGCGCCTGCTTCGCGATCAGCGACAGGTCGATCAGGTCGACCACCGTCGCCTGGAGAGTTTCGCCCGCGACACGCTGCTGCTCCGGGTCCAAAGTACTGGTGATGGGTTGCGACATGCGCTGAACCTTTCTGCCATCGATCGGGACACCGACGGTCTACCCAGCTCTGCGGCGATAAACCCCCCGGTAGCTTCCGCGGCCGGACGAAACGGGGTGTGCGCCCCGGCCCCTCGTCGGCCACGCGGCGGACAGAAAGAGCACGAGAACGGCGGTGACCGCCAGCTCGGCGGGCGTACCGTCATCCGCCCCGGAATGAGCGAGCACCCACAGATTTTTGCCATATCGGCAACTATTGTTGCTGGACTGACCAGTTTCCGGGCACCGTGAGGTATGACCGAGAAAGAGCACATGGACGTGGCGGCCGGTCCATCGGCGACGCCGACTCCGGCACGGGCGCGCCGGGATACCGAGCAGTTCTCCGCCGACGTCGAGCGAGCGAACTGCGAACGAGTACTCGGCGCTCGACGGCACGGCATGGATTCGCTGCTGCCGCCTCCGCAGGGCTGACCGGTTCCGGACTCCTGCTGCACTATGGTGTGATCCACACAACACGGGGAGGCGCGGTATGCCGGAACGGACAGCCACGCCCTTACGGGCGGCCACGATGCCCGACTTCGCCGATCGGATCTCGACACCGAGCTACGACCGATCCCGGATCACCACCGGCATAGTGCATTTCGGCGTCGGCGGCTTCCATCGAGCGCACCAGGCGATGTACGTCGACCGATTGCTCGAACGCGGCCTCGGGGACGAGTGGGGTATCTGCGGAGTCGGCGTGCTGCCCGGCGATCGGCGCATGCGCGACGTGCTGCGGGCGCAGGACGGCTTGTACACGCTGTCGACGGTCGCGCCGGACGGCACGTGGACCACGCGCGCGATCGGCTCGCTGGTCGACTACCGGTACGCACCGGACGATCCAGGGACCGTCGTGGCGAAGCTCGCCGATGCGTCGACCCGGATCGTCTCACTCACCATCACCGAGGGTGGCTACCACATCGCCGCCGCTACCGGGGAATTCGACCCGGAAGACCCCGGAATCCGCGCCGATCTGGCCGGGAACGCGCCGCCCGGTACCGTTTTCGGGCTCGTCACCGAGGCGCTGGCCCGCCGCCGATCCCGCGATATCGCGCCGTTCACCGTGCTGTCCTGCGACAACATCGAGGGCAACGGGAACGTCGCGCGCCGGATGTTCGGCGCGTTCGCCGCGCTGCGCGATCCGGGGCTCGGAGCCTGGGTGACGGAGCAGGTGCGCTTCCCGAATTCCATGGTGGACCGGATCACCCCGGTGACCCCGCCCGGAGCGACCGGCGAGATCGCGCGGCGCTACGGGCTCACCGACCGCTGGCCGGTGGTCGCCGAGCCGTTCGCGCAGTGGGTGCTGGAGGATTCGTTCGGACTCGGCCGTCCGGCCTTCGAAGAGGTGGGCGTGCAGGTCGTCGCCGACGTCACTCCCTACGAACTGATGAAGCTTCGGTTGCTGAACGCGAGCCACCAGGCGCTGTGCTATTTCGCGTACCTGAGCGGCTATCGGCTGGTGCACGAAGCGGCACAGGATCCGGTCTTCCGGCGGTTCCTGATCCGCTACATGGACGCCGAGGCGACGCCGACGCTGCGCGCGGTCCCCGGGGTCGACCTGGGCGACTACAAGCGGACGCTGCTCGACCGGTTCGCCAATCCCGCGATCGGCGACACCATCGCCCGGCTGTGCGCGGAATCCTCCGACCGGATCCCGAAGTGGCTGCTTCCGGTTGTCCGGGCGCAGCTCGGCAGCGGCGGCCCGATCGACTGCGCGGCGGCGGTCGTCGCCAGCTGGGCACGCTATGCCGAGGGCGTGGACGAGCACGGGCACCCGATCGAGATCGTTGACCGGCTCCGCGACCGGCTGGTCCCCCTCGCGCGGCGGCAGCGCGAGCAGCCCACCGCTTTCCTCGGCGAGCGATCCTTGTTCGGTGACCTGATCGACCACCCCCGGTTCGTGACCGCGTATCTGGCGGCTCTGGACAGCCTGCGCACCAGGGGCGCGCACGCGACCGTCGAACAGTTGGCCGGTTAGCGCGGGGTGACGCGGGCGACCGCCCGGCAGTCCGCGCCGACAGCGAACCACACGTCCAGGCTCGAGTCGGTCCGTCGGGCGACGAGCTCGACGTCCTCGCCGCATCGCACCGGTTTCCCGTACTCGACCACCACACGATGCGGACCCGATTTCAGTTCGGCGTAATCGGCCAGGACTTCTTCGAGCGCGGTGAGGTAGACCGCGTTGTTCATATGGTCGAGCAGGTCTATGTCGGTGGCCCGTAGCGGGAAGGGCCGGATCTGCACCCCGGGCTCGCCCGCCGCGGGCATGGGATCGGTGAGCTCGGCTTTCCAGCGGAGCCGGTGCTCGGTCGTACAGGCCAGCATGGGGGCGAGGAATCGGTCGCTCATCCGCGCGGGTACGCCCGATTCGGTGCCGAAATGGATCAGGAAGCTCTCGGTCTCCACCAGCCCACCAGCGCTGCCGCCGATCTGGACCCGCATCGTGCACCACCGGGTCGACGTCGCCGAAGGCCATCGCCGCAACGTCGCCGACTCACCGAATCCGAGCGGTTTGAGCGCGTCGATCACCGTCCTGCGGATCACCCACAGGCGATGGATATCGCCGTCCTCGAGGACCTCGAGATGGTCGTAGCCGACGTCCTGCAGATAACGCGCGACACCGTCGAGTCGCAGGCGCTGGTCACGATCGGTGTCGGCGAGGCGCACGGGCCATCCCGTCTCGAACGGAGTCAGGACGGCCGGCGGTTCCGGCAGCACGCTGGGAATGCCCATGCCCGGATGATGCCAGCTATTTGCCACAGTTGTGGGCAGCACTGCCCATATCGTCATCTACACGAGAAGATGTCGCGTTTTATCAGGCATTTTGACCGGATTATCGACCATATACGTTCGTCCGCTAACAATTAGCTTTCATTCGCCATGGTGGGTTGCCCTCGCACCCGTCGTCGCCTATTTCTTCGAACGATCCCGCTTCTCCCGCACCCGCACCGAGATGCGGACCGGCGAGCCGTCGAAACCGAACTCCTCGCGCAACCTGCGCTCCAGGAAGCGCCGGTAGCCTGCCTCCAGGAAGCCGGTGGTGAACAGCACGAACGTGGGCGGCCGGGTGGTCGCCTGGGTGGCGAACAGCACGCGGGGCAGCCTGCCGCCGCGCATCGGCGGCGGGGTCGCCGCGATCACTTCCTTCAGCCAGGTGTTGAGCCTGCCCGTCGGAATGCGCTTGTCCCAGGACTCGAGCGCGGTTTCCATCGCGGGCACCAGCTTCTGCACCGCGCGGCCGGTGTGCGCGGAGATGTTCACTCGCTGCGCCCACGGCACCCGGACCAGCTCGCGGTCGACCTCACGCTCCAGTTGCAGCCGACGATCCTCGTCGACCAGGTCCCACTTGTTGAACGCCAGCACCAATGCCCGCCCGGAATCGGCGACCAGGCTGATCACCCGCAGATCCTGTTCTGTGATCGGCTGCGAGGCGTCGACCAGCATGATCGCCACCTCCGATGCCTCCAGCGCCGACTTGGTGCGCAGCGAGGCGTAGAACTCGGTGCCGCTGGCATTGGACACCTTGCGGCGCAACCCGGCGGTATCGATGAACTTCCAGACCTTGCCGCCCAGTTCGACGAGGGAGTCGACCGGGTCGACCGTGGTGCCCGCGACATCGTGCACCACGGAGCGCTCGTCGTTCGCCAGCTTGTTGAGCAGGCTCGACTTGCCGACGTTCGGCTTGCCGACCAGCGCCACGCGACGCGGGCCGACGCCGCCGGTTCCCTCGCGCGGAGTCTCGGGAAGCATCTCGAGCACGTCGTCGAGCAAGTCGCCGGTGCCACGGCCGTGGGCGGCGCTGACCATGCGCGGCTCGCCGAGTCCCAGCGACCACAGCGCCGCCGCTTCCGCTTCCACCCGCTGGTCGTCGACCTTGTTGGCGACCAGGATCACCGGGACGGCGGAGCGGCGCAGCTTCTTCACGGCCGCCTCGTCGGTGGCGGTGGCGCCCACCACCGCGTCGACTACGAGCAGGATCGCGTCGGCGGTGTGCATGGCCAGTTCGGCCTGGCGGGCCACCGATTGCTGCAGGCCCTTCGCGTCGGGCTCCCAGCCGCCGGTGTCCTGGACCAGGAAACGCCGACCCGCCCAGTTCGCCTCGTAGGACACGCGGTCGCGGGTCACGCCAGGAATGTCCTCCACGACCGCCTCGCGGCGGCCGAGGATGCGGTTCACCAGCGTCGACTTGCCCACGTTCGGGCGGCCGACCACGGCCAGCGTCGGCATCGCGACGTGCGCCGCGTCCTCGAATTCGCCCTCCAGGTCGGCGAGTTCCCAGTCGGCTTCGTCGCTCCAGACGCCGTCGCCTGCGAGTACGTCCCCACTCATCGGTCCCCTCCGGCTCCACACGTCGAGACCTGCTGCGCGACAACGCGATACAGCTCGTCGATAACCTCGTCCATGGACAGTTCGCTGGTGTCTACCGGTACCGCGTCCTCGGCGGGGCGCAGCGGGGACACCTTGCGGGTCGAGTCGAGGGTGTCGCGGCGCTGCACGTCGGCGAGCACGCCCGCGTAGTCGTCGCCCCTGCCCTCGGCGATGTTCTGCTGATTGCGCCGGTGCGCCCGCGCCTCGGCGGACGCGGTCAGGTAGATCTTGGCGTCGGCGGCGGGCAGCACGACGGTGCCGATGTCGCGTCCCTCCACCACGATCCGCCCCGCGGCCGCCGTGATGTCGCGCTGCATGGCGACGAGCAGCTCACGCACCTCGGGCACCGCGGAGACCGCCGAAACCGCCTTGGTGACCGCGTCGCCGCGAATCTCCGACCGCACATCCTCGCCGTCCAGCTCGATCACCTCGCGGCTGGGATCGGTGCCGATGGACAGCGGCAGCTCCTTGACCGCGGCGCCGATGGCCGCGGAGTCGGTCAGTTCGATGCCCGCCCGCAGCACGCGCAGCGTCGCCACCCGGTACATCGCGCCGGTGTCGAGGTACCTGGCGCCGAGCCGGGTGGCCAGGCGCCGGGACACGCTGGACTTCCCGGTACCCGACGGCCCGTCCATGGCGACCACCAGCGGGCTCGGACCGGCCAACCGCGCCGGCGCCTGCACCGGGATCTCCACACCGTTCACAACGACACCGCCTCGTAGAGTTTGCCGATTTCATCGCGGCCGAGTACGCGCAGCGTGCCGGGCCGCTGGTCGCCCAGCGCGACCGGGCCGATATGAGTGCGGACCAGCCGGATGACCGGATGACCCACCGCGTCGAGCAGGCGGCGCACGATGTGCTTGCGCCCTTCGTGCAACACCACCTTCACCAGAGAACGTCCCTCCCCCAGCTCGAGCACCTGGAAACGGTCCACCTTGGCGGGACCGTCCTCCAGCTCCAGGCCTTCCTTCAACCGCTTGCCGACCGCGCGATTGTTGACCTCGCCGTGCACCGTCGCCAGATAGGTCTTGGAGACCTCGAAGGACGGGTGCATCAGCCGATGCGCCAGATCGCCGTCGTTGGTGAGCAGCAGCAGGCCCTCGGTGTCGGCGTCGAGTCGCCCGACATGGAACAGCCGCTGACCCGCGGCGATACGCTCGGCCACGATGTCACCGACGCAGGGGCGCCCCAGATCGTCGGACATGGTGGACTGCCAGCCCTTGGGCTTGTTCAGCGCGACGTGCACCAGTTCCTCGCGCACCACCACGCGCGTGCCGTCGACGCGCACCACCGCGTGCTGCGGGTCGATACGCAGGCCCTGCTCGCGCACGATCATGCCGTCGACCTCGACGCGGCCCTGCGCGATCATCTCCTCGGCGGCCCGGCGCGAGGCCACGCCCGCCTTGGCGAGAACCTTCTGCAACCGCTCCCCCTCGCCCCACGGGAGCTTGGTGTGACCGCCGGACGAGTCCGGCTCCACGTTCTGGTGGCGCGCGGGCTTGGCGTTGCTCAGCAGCGGCGGCGGCGCGACCTGCCGCTGCGGCTTGGGCTTCTTCTTGCTCGCGGCCGCGTGCCGCTGCGGGTTCGGAACCGGGGCGGATCCGCGTCGGTCCGCTCGGCCCCCGCCGCCCTGCTGGGCGCCGCGGGCGGCGATACCCCGTTGGGCCGAACGAGCGTCGCGTGAGCTGGAGTTGCGGCTCGCGCCGCCTCGTTCGGGCTGTGCGCCGCGTTTCCTACGATCCGGTGTGCCATCTCGGCGAGCGGGCGTATTCATGGTGTCCTGTCATTCTTCGGTGCCGAGGTCCAAATCGGCCTCGGCGGGTTTCCTCAACCTGGTGTACCGGGGGTCCGTCTCCAGGCTCTCGTTGATCTCGTCGATCAGGTCGACGCCCGGAAGCAGGGGCGCCAGGGGTGGCAGATCGCTCAGCGAAGCGAGTCCGATCCGTTCCAGGAACAGCTCGGTGGTGCGGTACAGCGTCCCGTTGGTCTCCGGGTCCACGCCTGCCTCGGCGATCAGACCCCTGGCCAGCAGGGTGCGCATCACCCCGTCGACGTTCACGCCGCGGACCGCGCTGACCCTGGTCCTGGTCACCGGCTGACGGTATGCCACCACCGCCAGCGTCTCCAAGGCCGCCCGGGTCAGTTTCGATCGGGAGCCGTCGAGCAGCATCCGCTCCACATACGGCGCGTACTCGCTGCGAGTATAGAAGCGCCAGCCGTCACCGACGAAACGCAGATCTATCCCACTGGATCGCGCCGAGAGCTCAGCGGACATTTCACGCAGGGTCCGCTCGACGCGTTCGGTGCTGTCGCCCAATGCGGCCGCGAGCTGGTCTACCGGCGCGGGAACGTCCACGACCAGCAGCATGGCCTCCAGCGCCGAACGGAAATCGGCGTCCGCGAGCGGTTCGGGGGTGAGTTCCACCACTGCCTCACTCACGACCGCGCCTCACCGGAGTTCGCCTCCGCCGTGCGCGAACGCGCGCTGTGCTCGCTCACCCGTAGTCCTCCTCGATAGTCACGGTGTCCACCTGTTGCGCGGCCTCGTCGCCGATCCAGCTGACCGCCAAGGGACCGAGCGGATCGGGCTGATCGAACTCGATCGTCTTGCCGCGATACAGCTCGAGCAGCGCCAGGAAGCGGGCGACGATCTGGACCGGTACCTCGCAGTCGGCGACCAGCTCGCCGAAGGATGTCCACGCACCCGCACCACGCTGTTTGAGCCGCTCCAGCACCAGTGCCGCCTGCTCGGCCACCGAGATCGCGTGCGTGTGCAAGTGGTCGAGCCCGACCTTGGGTACCGGACGGGGCCGGAAGGCCGCCGCGGCGATCGCGGCGAACTCGGCCGCCCCGACACCAAGCCTAACCTCGGGCAGCAGACCGGCGTAGCGCTCCTCCAGGCCGACCGCGCGCGGATAGCGGCGCAGCGCGGCCGCCTCCAGTTCGCCGAGCAGTTCGGCGACCTGCTTGAACGCGCGATACTGCAGCAGCCGGGCGAACAGCAGGTCGCGCGCCTCGAGCAGTTCGAGGTCCTCGGCGTCGGTCATCTCGCCGGACGGCAGCAGGCGCGCCGCCTTCAGATCGAGCAAGGTGGCGGCGACGACCAGGAATTCCGTGGTCTGGTCCAGGATCTTGTCCGCGCGCAAGGTGTTCTGCCGCGCCATGTTCGCGGTCAGCGCCTTGGTGTAGGCGATGAACTCGTCGGTGACCTTGTGCAACGCCACCTCGGTGACGTCCAGCTTGCGCGAACTGATCAGGGTGAGCAGCAGGTCGAACGGCCCCTCGAAGTTGCTCAGGCGCAGCCGGAATCCGGACGCGTGCGGCTCGGCCGTCGGCTGTTCTTTCGCCTCCGACGTGCCGGGCGAGGGATCGGATGCGTCCGATGTGTGGGGCGGAAAGCCAGAGGCGTCCGACCCGCCGGGCGTAGCCGACGGACGGCCACGTGCATCCGGCACGTCTGACGAACGGCCCGGTGCGTCCGGCACGTCAGCGGGCCGATCGCCCACTGTCTCGGAGTTCTCCCGCGCGACATCCTCGGTGGGCTGCGTGGATGGTTTCGGAGACGGTTCGTCCGCGCTGTCCCGTGCCGGGGAGGCCTCCGCCTCCGGTGCGGGCCGGGGCGTGGCGCCTCCGACGACGGCCGGGTTCGCGCGGCGGGGGGCAGCGTCCCGGCCTGCGGCGATGAAGGCGGCGGCCGCGTTGCCGAGTGCGGGACCCCGCCCAGGGCCGGCCGGGTCCGGCCCACGAGAATCGGACGCGCGGTCGTCCGGCGTGGATGTCGATCCCGCCGCGGAAGACCCTTGGCCGGACGGGTTGTGGTGGGACGCAGACGAAGGGTCCGAGTGGCCGGTCACCGGCCGGATCGGTGGATGACTTCCCGAGCCATCGACCGATACGCCTCGGCGCCACTGGATTTCGGCGCCCACGTGGTGATCGGCTCGCCCGCGACGCTGGCGTCCGGGAAACGGACGGTGCGCGCGATGGCGGTGTCGTAGACCAGGTCACCGAACACCTCGACGACCCGCGCCATGACCTGGCGGGAATGCAGCAGTCGAGAGTCGAACATGGTGACCACTATTCCGTACAGGCTCAACCGCGGATTCAACCGGTCCCGCACCTTCTCGACGGTGTCGTTGAGCAGCGCGAGCCCGCGCAGCGAGAAGTACTCGCATTCCATCGGGATGATCACGCCGTCCGAGCAGGCCAAGGCGTTGACCGTGAGCAGACCGAGCGAAGGCTGGCAGTCGATGAGGATGTAGTCGTAGCGGTTGCGGATCGGCTCCAGCGCGCGGCCGAGCGACTGTTCCCGGCCCACTTCGTTGACCAACTGGATCTCGGCGGCGGAAAGGTCGATATTGCTTGGCAGCAGGTCCATGTTCGGGACCCTGGTCTGCATCAGCACGTCGTCGATCGACACCTTGGAACCGATGAGCAGGTTGTGCACGGTCAGGTCGAGATCGTGGTGGGCGACGCCGAGACCCGCCGACAGCGCGCCCTGCGGGTCCAGGTCGACGAGCAGGACGCGACGGCCGTATTCGGCCAGTGCGGCACCGAGATTGATGGTGGAGGTGGTCTTGCCGACGCCGCCCTTCTGGTTGCACATGGCCACGATCAGCGCGTCACCGTGCTGGCCGACCGGCGGCGGGTCCGGCACCAGCCGCAACGGCCGTCCGGTCGGGCCGAGCGTCGCGTCCTCCGGGACCGGCTCCACTCCATGGCCCCACAGCGTTTCCGCCGCGGCGTCCGAGTACGGACCCGGTCGCGAGCCCGTAAGCGGCTCCGCCCCAGCACCCATCGGCGGCTCTGCCGCGCCGGCTGTCGTCACGATCCGCTGCTCCTTATACGTCCTTGCCGGTTGCCTCGCCGAGCGTAGCGAGGCCGATCGGTGCCGACCTCGCTTTCGTGCGGTCCAGCTCTCGATAGACGCTACCGCTTGACGGCACTCGAGTGCCGCGCCTGCGCGCGGCGTGTTCGTGCCGCGCTGGTCAGCGCCACTGCGGTCCGCCATCGAAATGAACGTCGAACCGGTCGTGCAACTCGTTCATGCTGTCCCAGTCCGCCTCCCCGCGTGCGATCCGGCCGAGTTGCCGGAAGTACTCGAAGCGGACGATACCGGGTGTGAGCACAGCCAGAAACTCGGCGGGCCCTTCGGCGGTGGCCCCGAAGGCGTGCACCGTGCCCGGCGGAACCACCACCAGACCACCTTCGCTCACCGCGGTTCTGGCGCCGTCGACGAGAAAATCCATTGTGCCGCCCAGCACATAGAAGATCTCGGTCGACTTCGTGTGATGGTGCGGCCGGGTGCCGTCCGCACCCGCGGCCAGGGTCAGCCGATTGGCGCCGAAGAGCCCTTCGGAGTTCTCGCTGTCCTCCAACAGCCGGAAGGAGCCGCCGCCGGGCAACGGAATCGCCTCGACATCGGACTCGTGGACGATGAAAGACTTTGCCATGCAATTCACCTCGCGTTGTGGTCGGGAACCGAGCCGTCGGTGACAGCACCGCGCTCACCCGGCGAACCAGCACAACCGGACTACAGTCCACTTTGTTCCGTCACATCGCGCACGCGAAGTTCCCGACGCGTGCAACGGATTACCGGGCGCGGGGATGCGCGGTGGCCCAGACCTCGCGCAGGGTGTTGACCGTCACCAAGGTGTAGATCTGGGTCGTGGTCACCGAGGCGTGGCCCAGCAATTCCTGCACCACCCGCACATCGGCGCCGCCGTCGAGCAGATGGGTGGCGAAGGAATGGCGCAGGGTGTGCGGTGACACCGCGGCCGCGATGCCCGCGCGTTCGGCGGCGGTGTGCAGGACCTGCCAGGCACTCTGCCGGGACAGCCGGGCGCCGCGTACATTCAGGAACAGGGCTCCCGCGTTGGCTTTTCCGCGTGCGGCGAGCACGGGCCTTCCCCGCACCAGATACGCGTCCACGGCGGCGAGCGCGGGCCGCCCGATCGGCACAAGACGCTGTTTCCCGCCCTTGCCGCGCAGGACGACCGCCCGTTCCTCGATGTCGAGATCATCGACGTCCAGCCCGACCGTTTCCGAGATCCTGGCGCCGGTGGAATACAGCAATTCAAGCAGTGCGCGGTCACGCAGGCCGCGTGGTCCGCCGTCTACGCCCGCAGCGGGATCCCCTTGGCCGCCGCCCGCCGCCTCCAGCAGTTTCAGCACCTGGTCGTAGGGCAGCGCCTTGGGCAACCTGCGCCCCGGCGCGGGCGGCTTCACCGCGTGCGCCACATCGGTGTCGGTCAAACCCTCCGCGGCGGCGAAGCGATGCCAGCCGCGCACCGCGATCAGCGCGCGGGCCACCGAACTCGCCGCCAGCGGCGGGTGCCCGGGGCCGCCCGAGCGCAGCGCCATGGTGAACTCCGCGACGTCGGACTCGTCGACCCGGTCGAGCGAGCCGATGCCGCGCCCGGTCAGGAAGTCCAGATACCGACCGAGATCACGCCGGTAGGCGTTCAGGGTGTTGGGCGCGACGCCGCGCTCGACGGTGAGGTGGTCGAGATAGGTGTCGAGCTCGCGACCGAGCACCTCCGGTCAGTCTTCGGACTTCTGGGCCGCCTTGCGGCGGAGGAAATCCGTCGGCTGCCCGTCCCATGGGGCGTCCGGCGGCCGCGGTTCGATGCCGTCCGCCCGCGCGGCCGCCAGGGCGAGCACGCCGGCGACCGCGGTGGCGTTGACGATCTCCCCGCTCAACGCCGCGCGGACCGCCGCGTCGACCGGCATGCGGACCACTTCCAGGTCCGCCTCCTCGAATTCCGGCTCCGGACGATCGGTTTCGTACAACCCGCGAGCCAGGTAGATCCGCAACGCTTCGTCGGTGAACCCGGGCGAGAGCGCCACGTCCACCAGGACCGCCCATTCCCGGGCGGCCAGCCCGGTCTCCTCGGCCAGCTCACGACGCGCCGCGAGCAGCGGGTCCTCCCCGGGCACGTCGAGCAAACCGGCGGGCAGTTCGAGCAGCCGCCTGCCGATCGGATGACGGTACTGGTTGATCAGCACCACGTTGCCGTCGTCGTCGATCGCGGCGACCGCGACGGCGCCGTGGTGCTCGATCACCTCGCGCTCGACGACCCGGCCACCCGGCATCCGCACCTGGTCGAGCCGCAACGCGAGGATCGCGCCGCTGTAGACGGTTCTGCTGGATTCGATCTCGAAGTCGTGGCTGCCCGGCTCGGCAGCGCCCCCGTTGGTCATGCCACTACGCCTGTTCCGCCGCACCCGCCAGTTCTTCGCCCGGAATGTCCACCGGAAGTCGTTCGGCCGCTTTGTATTTCAGCGCCGCCGAGATGAGCGCCGCGAACAGCGGATGCGGGCGGGTCGGCCGGCTCTTCAATTCAGGGTGCGCCTGCGTGGCGACGAAGAACGGATGCACGTCGGCGGGCAGCTCGACGAACTCGACCAGGTGCCCGTCCGGCGAGGTGCCGCTGAACTTCAAGCCGCTCTCGGCGACCTTGTCGCGATAGGCGTTGTTCACCTCGTAACGGTGGCGATGACGCTCGGAGACGTGCTCGCTGCCGTAGGCCTGGGCGACGACCGAGCCCTTCTCCAGGGTCGCCGGGTAGGCGCCGAGCCGCATGGTGCCGCCGAGGTCGGCCTCACCTGCCACGGCCTGCTCCTGGTCGGCCATGGTGGAGATGACGGGGTGCGGCGTGTCCGGTTCGAATTCGGCCGAGTTGGCCTCCGCCAGCCCCACCGTGCGCGCCGCCTCGATCACGACGCACTGCAATCCGAGACACAAGCCGAGCAGCGGAATGCCGCGGGTACGCGCGTAGTGGATCGCGCCGACCTTGCCCTCGATGCCGCGGATGCCGAAGCCGCCGGGAATCAGCACGGCGTCCACGTCGCGCAGCGCGTGCTGCGCGCCCGCGGGAGTCTCGCACTCGTCGGAGGGCACCCAGCGGATGTTCACCTTGGCCCGCGAGGCGAACCCGCCCGCGCGCAGCGCCTCGGTGACCGAGAGGTACGCGTCGGGCAGATCGACGTACTTACCGACCAGCGCGACCTCGACCGTCTCGCGCGGCGCGTGCACCCGGTCGAGCAGGTCGCCCCACACCGTCCAGTCCACGTCGCGGAACGGCAGGCCCAGCCTGCGCACCACGTAGGCGTCCAGGCCCTCCCGGTGCAGCACCCGCGGGATGTCGTAGATCGACCGCGCGTCCGGCGTGGAGATGCAGGCGTCGACCTCGACGTCGCACATCAGCGCGATCTTGCTCTTCAGCCCTTGCGGGACCTCACGGTCGCAGCGCAGGATCAGCGCGTCGGGCTGGATGCCGATATTGCGCAGCGCCGCCACCGAGTGCTGGGTCGGCTTGGTCTTCAGCTCCCCGGAGGGCGCCAGGTAGGGCACCAACGAGACGTGCAGGAAGAAGACGTTGTCCCGGCCGACGTCGTGGCGGATCTGGCGGGCGGCCTCCAGGAACGGCTGCGACTCGATGTCGCCGACGGTGCCGCCGATCTCGGTGATCACCACGTCCGGCGTCTGGCCCTGCAGATCCGGGCCGCGCATCGCGAGGATCCGGCTCTTGATCTCGTCGGTGATGTGCGGGATCACCTGCACCGTGTCGCCGAGATACTCGCCGCGGCGCTCCTTGGCGATGACCGACGAATAGATTTGCCCGGTGGTCACGTTCGCGTCGCGGGACAGGTCCCGGTCGAGGAAGCGCTCGTAGTGGCCGACGTCCAGGTCGGTCTCCGCGCCGTCCTCCGTCACGAACACCTCGCCGTGCTGGAAGGGGTTCATCGTGCCGGGATCGACGTTCAGATACGGGTCGAGTTTCTGCATCGTGACGCGCAGCCCACGCGCCGTCAGCAGCTGACCGAGGCTGGAGGCGGTAAGACCTTTACCCAATGAGGAGGCGACACCACCGCTGACGAAGATGTGCTTCGTGTCCGTTCGCGCCTGAATCCGTGTTTGACCCACGGGTCTTCACGGTAACACGAATCCGCCCGTCCGTTCGAATGCCACGCGCGTTTGCCCGCCGATCGCGGGACATCGATCAGAGCCCGCGCGGCCGGACTGTGGGGCGCGTCTCGTCGCGGTCGCCGACGTGCGGAGGAAGCGGGTGCCGCGACGCCCGTGATAGCGATCGATCCGGGCCCGGCGCGCGCATCCTCCAGTTGCCCGACGACAGTCTTCCGGCTGGTCAGCCAGGCACGACGGCCAGTGTGAGCGAGGCGGCCTTGGCGCCGGTGCCGTATCGTCCGGCGCCCCCGTTGAGCTGTTCGGTGAGCGCGAGCGCGGTCGTGACCCGGCCGAGCTCGCGCTCGACATTGTCGACGGTGCTCACCTGCGCCGCGAGCGCCGCGTCGGAGCGGACCACGGCGATCGGCCCCTGCCCGTCGGCGGCGCCCGCGCGACCGGCGAGCACCACTCCCGCACCCCGGCCGCGCAGAGCGCCCGCGAAGCGCGCGGTATTCGAGCCGACGCCGTCCCGGGCCGCGGCGGCGCCATCACCGGTGATCACGACCGCGATCTGCGCGGGTCGCACCGGCGTGTCGCCGTAGGCGAGGAAGCCGCCGCCGCGCAGGGTCTCCAGCACCAGCCCGAGTTCCTCCGGGGTGCTCCGGGTTTGCCCGTTGGCCGGATCGAGCAGCAGTACCAGGCCGAGCAGATCACCGGCCATGCTGCCCTGGTCCACCGCGCCGGTACGCAGCTGCGCCCCGGCCGGGATGACGTTCGTGACGGCCGTGCGCATCCGATCGCCTTCGCTGCCGTCGGCGAACGCCTCGGTGAGCGCGATCCGTCCCGTGACGCCCGCGCCCGCGGCCGCGAGCGCTCTGGTCACCGCGTCGACGTCCCCGGGATCGGCGTCCGGGGTCGTGAACACGACGACACTGCGGTCGGCCAGCGCACCGCCGAGAATGCGGCCCGACGAACCGGCGATGAACCGGTCGGCGGCCGTGGTCTGCTCGTCGAGCAGGCGGTTCCGCTCGGTCAGTGCGTCGACCTGCTGCCGCAGGTCGGCCTTGTCCGCCCGCAAGCCCGACAGCAGATCCGCCGCGAGCGTCTGGGATCCGAGCACCACACCGATCGCGAGCGCGAGAAAGATCGCGACGATCGAGATGGCGTGCTGGCGCATCGAAATCATCGTTCTCCTCAGAATTCTCGAGCTCCGACTTGCCCCTGCGCCCACCGCGCGAAGCGGTTCCAGTTGTCCACACCCCAGTCCAGGACGTCGCCACCGCTGTTGGACGCCAGCAACACGACGATCACCGCGACCAGCGCGGCGAGCACCACCAGCGCGACGGCGACTCCGGACACGCGGTTGCGGTACAAGGTGGCCACCGCCTTGGCGTCCATCAGCTTCGTGCCCACCTTGAGCCGAGTCAGGAAGGTGGCCGGATTGCTGTCGCGGCGGCCCCGGTCGAAGAAGTCGTCGAGCGAGGCGGGCGCTCCCGCGGTGACGATCAGCGCGGCTTCGTGATGCTCGGCCAGCAGCAGCGCAAGATCGGCGGGCGAACCGGAAGACGGGAAGGTCGTCGCGCCGATGCCGAGGTCCTGGATGCGTTCGAGGCCCTTGGCGTGGCCATCGGTGTCGGCGGGCAGGATCACCTCGGCGCCGCACTTCATCGTCGCGGTGGTGATCTCCTCCGGATCGCCCACGATGACGTCGGGCCGGTATCCACGCCTGCGCAGAGTGTCCGCGCCGCGCCCCACCCCGATCAGGATGGGGGCGTATTCCTTGATGAACGGCTTGAGCCGTTGCAGATCCTCCGCGTGGTCCGGTCCGTCGGCGACGACCACCACGTGCCGTTGCTTCATCACCAGATCCAGTTCCGGGACGCCGAACCCGTCGATGAGCAGCGCGCTCTCGGTCCGGATGAACTCGATGGTGTTGCCCGCGAAGGCCTCGAGGTGATCGGCCAGACCGTTGCGCGCCTCGATCATCCGCTCCGCGATGGCAGGCCCGGTGAGCTCGATGCCCTCGACGAGCACCTCGGGTTCCTTCTTGATCAGCCGATCGGCGTAGACCACGCCACCGTCGACGCGGACCTTGACACCGTCTTTGATCCGCTTGAACGCATCCGAACTCACCGTGTCCAGCAGCAGGATCCCATGGGACACGAGCGCCTCGGGGCCCAGGTTGGGGTAACGGCCGGAGATGGACGGCGAGGTATTGATCACCGCGCCGACGCGTGCCTCGACCAGCCGGTCGGCGGTCATCCGATCGAGGTCCATCTCGTCGAGGACGACGATGTCGCCCGGCCCGACCCGGCCGAGCAGCCGCCGGGTGTCGCGATCCACCCGGGCCGTCCCGATCAGACCAGGAAGCGTTTCGGTGTTTCTCGACAACAGCGCCGGCATCTTCATGCAGCGATGATGACCGCAAACCCTCAACCATTGGTGGAGGCGCGCCGTCTCACACAGCCCCATTCGATATCACGCTATGTACTGGCAATCCCATTTCGCCGACAACACCGCCGTCACTCGATTCACGAAGTAATCCCTGCATTTGTGTAGTAAGGCAGTGAATTATCCACAAACTGCCGAAGGTCGACCATCAGGCAACCCCCCACGATCGACCCACTCAGCAATCGAGTTGCGAATCCCGCTTCGAGTCACACTGACGGCGCGGCACAGTGCGATTCCAGTACATAGCGAATAGTTCGCTACTCATCACCGGAAGCGATCTGATGCGGAGCGACTTCGCCAGCACGCGAGAACTCACCGCGCCCATCGCTGCGGCGGAGTTCGCGCCTCGATCACCGGTCAGCACCACTTCGCCTGCGGACGGCAGACAGTCCAGCCACTGCCGTCCGGGCGTTGGGTGCGAGACCAGGCCGTTTCGCCAGAGCCGTCGCTCGCACCACTTTCGTCGGGTCGCGGCATGTTCTGCCGGTGATACTCACGCAGGGCATGCTGATGCTCGTTCTGTCGCAGCGGATTCGGGTCGGAGTGTCGGTATCCGAACGGATCGATCTTGTGCCACCCCGTCGAGTCGCCGTGCGAACCCGAACGCCCTGAGTGGTCGGAGCGCGACAAGGACTCCGCGGCAGCGCCGCCCGCCGCGGCGACCGTTCCGGCGGCGAGGCCGGCGACGAGCAGGGCGAATGCGCCCTTCTTCGACCTTTCCCGGCCACCTCCGGTCGCCGAGCCGCGACACCCCGGTCCCCCCGTCGCGATCGTCACCGTAAGAACACTGCGCATGATGGCCCCTTTGCCTCGGCGCTTCCCATGTTCAGCGGAATTCACCCGCCGTTCACTTACTGACTTCAATAGTAGATCACTAAACGGACATTACGGACATTGATTCGCTCGACATCTACACCAGACGCGAAAATCCCTGATACACAACCTTTTGACCGCAGCGAACTACCCATCGCTCCGGGGCCATCCTCGGGTCCGGCAACCAAGATCCGCATCCGTGACTAGATATTTCACGGATATCACCAGTAGATCTGACCGGTTATGCGCTCGACGCCCGTCGTCACAGCGCATCGACTCGGACACTTCGCGCCCGGACGGCAGCGGCGCGGAACACCGGCCACCCGAACGGCTCGCCGCCGATTGTGATGCGGACGACACGATCACCGAGCCGCGCCCGCTGTACCTATATGCTGCCCGTCACACGTAACTGGAAGAGGAGAATTCATGGCCAGCACCACCGTCGACGCCGTCATCGCCGCCCCGCGTGAGGTCGTGTACCGGCTCTTCGCCGACCGCGAGAGCATAAGCCCCTACGTTCCGGTGCAGGTCAAGCTGGTCAAACCCGGCGTGACCGAGCGGGAGGGCGTCGGCGCGCAGCACCTGATCGGCCTCGGCCCGGTCGGTGTCACGGAGGAGATCACCAAGCTCGTGCCAGGTGAGCGAATGGAGTACAAGATCGTCAAGGGCGCGCCGGTGAAGCGGCACGTCGGCATCGTCACCTTCGCCGACGCCGACAACGGCACTCTCGTCTCCTACACGATGGAGTCCGATCCGTCGCTTCCGGTGCCGGCCAAGGTGCTCGAGTTCGGTTTGAAGAACCTGATCGGCCAGTTCATCAAGGGCGCGCAGAAAGCGGTGCGCTGACCCGCGCGCTCAGCGCGTGGCCACCTCGGCGCCCGCTTTCTCGGCGCGCGCCGTCGCCAGCAGTTCCTCCGCGTGTGCCCGGCCGGTCTCGGTGTCGTCGAGACCGGCCAGCATGCGCGCCAGTTCCACCACCCGCTCGTCGTTGGTGAGCGCACGGACGCCACTGTTGACAGTGCCCTTGCCGTCGTCGGATTTGTCGACCACCAGGTGGGTGTCGGCGAACGCCGCCACCTGCGGCAGATGGGTCACCACGATCACCTGGTGGGTACGCGCCAGCCGGGCCAGCCTGCGGCCGATCTCCACCGCGGCTCGCCCGCCGACGCCCGCGTCGACCTCGTCGAACACCATCGTCGCTCCATGCTCGGACCCAGCGAGCACCACCTCCAGCGCCAGCATCACCCGGGACAGCTCACCGCCGGACGCGCTCTTGCTCAACGGCAACGACTGCGCGCCCGAATGCGCGGCCAGCCGGAACTCGGCCTCATCGACGCCTGTGGACCCCGCGTGCAATTCCTTGCCGTCGACAGTGAGCGGCGCCGAGTCCTGCGCGCCCGCGAGCATCGGCCGCACCTCGACCTCCAGACGCGCCTTGCCCATGGCGAGACCACCCAGCTCGGCACTCACCGCGGTCGCGAGCTTGCCCGCCGCCTTGGTCCGCGCGGCGCTCAGCTTCTTCGCCGCCTCCCGCACCCGTTCCGCGGCGGTGTCCACCTCGGCGGCCAGCTTGGCCAGCGCCTCCTCGGAAACGTCCAGCGAGCCGAGCCGGGTGCGCGCCTCCTGCGCCCAAGCCAGTACGCCATCGATGTCCGGCGCGTACTTCCGGGTCAGTGTCTTCAATTCCGCCTGGCGGGTGAGCAGCGAATCCAGCGCACCCGGGTCCGAAGGCAGGTCCGAGAGATACCCGCTCAGCTCGGTGGTCACGTCGACCACCACGGCGATGGCGTCGGCCAGGCGCGGCGCGAGCGCGACCAGCGCCGGATCGTCGGCGGCTTCGATGCGGGCGCGCGCGGCGCCGAGCGCCTCCAGCGCGCCGGAACCGTCCTCGGGCACGTCGGCAGGCCCGGCCAGCGCGCCGTGCGCGGTGGCCGCCGCCTCCCGCAGCGAGTCCAGATCGCTGAGCCTGCGCACCTCGTCGACGATGCGCACGTCTTCGCCGGGTTCCGGCGCGATGGCGTCGATTTCGTTCAACGAGTGCTCGAGTCGCTCGGCCTCGAGCGCCAGTTCCCGGCTGCGAGCGGTCCGTTCGAGCAGTTCGGTGCGGGCGTCGAGCCACGATCGGCGCAGCACCTGGTATTTCCGCAGCAGCGTACCCACCGCGTCGCCCGCGAACTGGTCCAGTGCCGACAACTGCTGGTCGGGGCGCTGCAAACGCAGCTGATCGTTCTGCCCGTGCACGGTCAGCAGGGGGGCGGTGAAATCGGCCAGCACCGAGGCTGGGACGCCGCGGCCACCGAGATGCGCACGCGAGCGACCGTCGCTGCCGACCGTGCGGATCGCGATGACGCTGCCGTCGTCGTCCTGCTCGGCCGCGGCCGCCTCCAGTACCTGCGCGACCTCCGCGCGGGCGGCGTCGTTGACGTCGTCGATGGTGAACCGGCCCTCGACCACGGCACGGGACGCGCCGAGCCGGACCCGGCCCGCGTCCGCGCGCGCACCGCTGAGCAGATGCAGGCTGGTCACCACCATCGTCTTGCCCGCGCCGGTCTCGCCGGTCAGGCAGGTCAGTCCCGCGTGGAACTGCGCGGTCGCCGTGGAAATGACGCCAAGCCCGTCAATCCTGATCTCTGTCAGCACTTGTGCTCTCCGTTCGCCGTCGGCCACGCCAGCCTGTCACGGGCAATTGGAACTTGCGCACCATCCGGTCGGCGAACGGTGCGGAGTCCAGCCGCACCCAGCGCACCGGTCGAGCGCCGCGAACCGCTTCGACCCGTCCACCGCTGGGCAGTGCGAGCGTGCGCCTGCCGTCCAGGAAAACTATCGCATCGTGTCCGGTCGCCACGGACTCGACCGCGATCCGGGAATCCGGGCTGGTCACCAGCGGTCGCGCGAACAGGGCATGGGCATTGCTCGGAATCACCAGCAACGCTTCCAGTTCCGGCCACACCACCGGGCCGCCCGCGGAGAAGGCGTAGGCGGTCGATCCGGTCGGTGTGGAGATGAGGATGCCGTCACAGCCGAACGACGAGACCGGGCGCCCGTCGACTTCCAGCACCACTTCCAGAACCCCCATGCGCGAAGCGTTCTCGATGCTCGCCTCGTTCAGCGCCCATCCGCTGTCGACGACCTCGTCCTCGATCCGCACGGTGACGTCGATGGTCATCCGGTGCTCGATCGTGTAATCACGTCGGACCACCTGCGCGAGCGCCTCGTCCAAGTGCTCGGCCTCGGCCTCGGTGAGAAAACCGATGCGGCCGAGATTGATCCCGAGCACCGGCACCCCGGCCGGGCGCGCCAACTCGGCGGCACGCAGGAACGTACCGTCGCCGCCGAGCACGAGCACCATCTCGCAGCCGACCGCCGCCTCCGCGCTGTGCTCGACCACGCGCACCGGAAAACCGCCCGGCTCGGACTCGAACCGCGTGCTGTCCGCTTCGTCGGCGAGTACACGCAGGCAGATGCCCGCGTCGGCGAAGATCTTCGCCACCCGGTGGGCGGTTTCGATGATCTCCGCGCGACCGGGATGCGACACCAGCAAGATCTCCCGGCCGCAGGGCTCGGCCAGCGCGTTCACTGTGGACCCTCCTCAACCGCACGCTCGACCAGCGCGGCGACCTGCTCACCGTCGTATTCGAACGGCCCGTCGGTACGCAACCACAAGAAGTATTCGACATTGCCGGACGGGCCCGGCAGCGGGCTCGCCACGACACCGGCGGTACGCATGCCCAGTTCCGCGGCCGCGGCCGCCACCGTGCGCACCGCCTCGGCGCGCAACGCGGGATCACGCACCACGCCGCCCGAACCGACCCGCTCCTTGCCGACTTCGAACTGCGGTTTCACCATGGGCAGCAGGTCGGCGCCCGGCGCGGCGCACGCGGCCAGCGCGGGCAGCACCAGGCTCAGCGAGATGAACGACAGGTCGCCCACCACCATTTCGACCGTGCCGCCGATGGTTTCGGGCGTCAGGTTGCGCACGTTGGTCCGATCGAACACCCGGACCCGCTCGTCGTTGCGCAGGCGCCAGACCAGCTGGCCGTAGCCGACGTCGACCGCGAGGACCTCCCGCGCCTCCCGTGCCAGCAGCACGTCGGTGAAACCGCCGGTCGAGGCGCCCGCGTCCAGACAGCGCTTACCCGCTACGGACAACCCGTCCTGCTCGAACCGCTCCAGCGCCCCGAGCAGTTTGTGCGCACCGCGCGAGGCCCACGACACCTCGTCGGGCTCGTCGCGGACCACCAGCGGGGTGCCCGTCTCGACGGCGGTCGCCGGCTTCACCGCGACCGTTCCAGCTATCAGGACGCGGCCCGCGCCGATCAGCTCGACCGCGTGTTCTCGCGATCTCGCCAACCCGCGGCGAACCAGTTCCGCGTCCACCCGCGCGCGCCTGGCCACCTCAGATCTTGTCCACCGTGGCCAAGGCCTGTACCAGCACGTCATGTGCCTGCTCCAGGATGCGAGCGCGACGGGTGATGTCGACTCCGGCTTCGGCGCTGTCGGTCGCGACTCCGCTTCGGCCGGGGAAGTCGAGTTCGGCGAGCAGGCTGTCGACCTCGCCGCGAATTCGATCCGGATCGGCAGGCTCCGGGCGCCCTTGCGCACCCGGCAGGTGCTGACCGGGCAGTGGGGCCCCTGGGCGGGGACCCGGTGCACCGGCGCCCGTACCGGGGCCGTGCGGACGAGGCGTTGGAGTAGTCATCGTGGCGTCAACGCTATCGGATTTCCGAATCGGACGCGCGGACCGTCACAGCTCGCCCCGGGTTGCGCTGAAGCATCTCACCGAGATCGGCTTCCGGCTCGGCGGCAACGACCGCGTGGTTGAGGGCGTCGAGCGAGTCGGCGACATATGTCGGGATCTGCCCGTCCGGGGCTTTCCGGAGTTCGTCCAGCGTGCTGACACCGGTGAGCACAAGCAACGAGTCCAGACCGACACGGTTGGCGCCCTCGATATCGGTGTCGAGGCGGTCGCCCACCACCAGAGCGGAGCGGGAACCGGCCCGGACGAGCGCGTCCTCCAGCAGCGGCGCATACGGTTTGCCCGCGACGATCGGCTCCCGATCGGAGGCGGCGCGCAACGCCGCGACCATCGCACCGTTACCGGGCGCGAGGCCGCGTTCGTTCGGCAGGGTCCGGTCGGTGTTGGCCGCGATCCACAGTGCGTCCGCGCGCAGGGCGTAGGCGGCTTCGGCGAGGTCCGGCCAAGAAGTGTGGGGTGAATGTCCTTGCACCACAGCGGCGGGCGCGTCCCCGTCGAAGCGCCGGATCGGCCGAAGTCCGACGCCGTCCACCTCGGCGGCCAGGTCGTCGGTGCCGACCACCAGCACGTGCGCACCCGGGTCGAGCCGCTCGGCCAACAGCCGCGCCGCTGCCTGGGCGCTGGTCACCACGTCGTCGGTGGATGCGGGAAACCCGAGTTCGGACAGATGCGCGGCCACCACCTGCGGTCCGCGGCTGGCGTTGTTGGTGACGTACACCAGCCGCTGGTCCGCCTGCCCGTCCGCCACCAGCGCTTCCGGCGCCCCTTCGATCACCGCGTGACCGCGATACAACGTGCCGTCCAGATCCAGCAGCAGGGCTCGGTAGCGCTCTCGTAGTCGCTTCACACCACTCTCACTCCGTGTCACCGATCGGCGCCGTGCCGACGCATCACCGCCGGACCCGCCGTCCGCCGAGTCCGAGACACCGACACTACGCCAGCGAGCGGACCGGAAAGACGTGGCGTCAGCCACTCCCGCAGCGTCGGATCACATACCCCGACGGCGGTTTCCGACCAGCGGCCACGTCCTCGGTATGCCCGCGTCCACCGGGCAATTCGCTCCGGACTCGGTATCACCGGGAGCGACCCGGACAGGGGGTGAGGTCATGCAGTCGAAATCGCCTCAGCGCGATGCCGACAGGCTGCACACCCCGAACGATTGAGGTCCGCATGCGCAGTGTTCTTCCGGTGACGATCGCGGCAGGGGGAGCGGGTCGTCGCGGCCCGGCGACCAGAGGCAGCCGGGAAAAGTCGAAGCAGGGGGCATCCGCGCTGCTCGTCGCCGGACTCGCCGCAGGAACGGTCGCCGCGTCCGACAGAGGGCGCATTCGGACGGCCCACGATCCGCCTCGACCGGGCCGAGTCCCGGCGACGACCTCGCGGGACCGGCACAGCATCGGCAACACACCTTCCGGACACCACAGCGCCTCGGGTTGCCCGTAATCCACGAGATGAGCCTGCCGGTTTCTCCGATCGAGACCGCGCCGCACCCGATCCGCCACGACAGACCGCGGAGACAACCCATCGCCCCGGGGCCGAATCGCGGTGATGACCTCGCGGGACCGGCACAGCATGGGCAACACACCTTCCGGACACCACAGCGTCTCCGGTTGCCCGTAATCCACGAGGTGGGCCTGTATGCTCGGCAACTCCGCCATGACGGGCCGTCGAGGGTAGCCCGCCTCCGCGGCTGCGATCGCAGGTTCAGATGTCGGTGTCGCCCGTGAGTTCGGCGGCGCGTTCTTCGGCGTCCGTCTCCGCGTCCAAATCTGCGGAGGCGGCGTTCAGGAACCAGGTAAGGCCCTCGTCGGTTCGGCCGGCGGCGACCAAGGCGTCGGCGTAGGCGTAGAAGAGGCGGGCCGCGGCCGAGCCCGTCCGAGACGGGTCCAGATCAGAGGTCTGGAGGGTCACGACGGCCTGGTCGTACTGGCCCAGGTCCATGCGCGCGCCTGCCACGACGATGCGCAGCTCGGCGGCATCGTCGCCGCGCAGGGCGCGCGCCTCGTCACTGCGACCGAGCTCGATCGCGCGCTCGGGACGCCCCAGGCCGCGCTCGCAGTCGGCCATGACCGCGAGCAGTCCCGAGCCACCGGACATCCGGCGCGCGGTACGCAACTCCGACAAGGCCTCCGCCCATTCACCGGCGTGGTAGGCCACCACTCCCGCGGTCTCGCGCACGACCGCGATCCGCCCGGCACGCTGCCGTGCAGCCCTGGCATGCGCGAGAGCGAGCCCGGGATCGTCATCGAGCAGCCGCACCGCCATCACCAGGTGCCGAGCGACCGTCTCCGCATTGCCTTTGTCCAAGCTGAGCAGATCCCGCCGCACGGCGGGGTCGAGATCGGTCGCTTGCACCTCTTCCGGCAGATCGGGTTCTTCCGGCCGCGGCGGGCGGCGGTCGAGCGAACGGCCTCCGCCGACACGAGCGCCTTCGCCGCCCCGGCGGCGTTCCTGCGGCGCCTCACCACGCGGTGCCGATGCCTCGCGGCCCACGTCGCGCCGACCTTCCCGGTCCGGTCCCTGGCGACGGCGATCGTCGTCACGGCGCTGGAAACCGGACTCACCACGCCGTCCGGCGTCGCCGCGATCCTCGAAGTCGCCACGCCGCTTGAACGCACCCCGCTCGCCCGTTTCGCCGCGGCGGGCATCACCTCGATCGCCGAAATCGTCACGGCGACGGTCGGATCCACCGCGCGGGGAATCACCACGACGGAACCCGCCGCGACTACCCGAATCACCGCCAGGGCGGAAGCCACCCCGCGATTCATCGCGCCGCTCTTCGGAATCACTCCGGCGTTTGAAGCCACCGCGCTCACCGGAATCCTCGTACCGCTTGGAACCACCGCGGTCGCCCGGACCGCCTCGACCGGCGGCGCCACGGCCCGTGGGCTCGTCCCGGCGCTGGAAACTCCCGCGCCTGGGCGCGTCACCACCGCGACGAAAACCACCGGTGTCACCGCGACGATCGGACCCGCCGGAATTGTCTCGGCGCTGGAACCCGCCCCGGTCGGACGAACCCTCTCGTGCACCGTAACCGCCCGAATCACCGCGGCGGCCGTAGTCGCCGCGTTCCCCGGAGTCACCTCGACGGTTGAATCCCCCACCGCGGCGGCCCGCGTCCTGGCTGTCGCCTCGCCGGCCGGACCCGGAATCGGGAGCGCCGCGCCGGAAGGGCTTCCGATCGTCGTTTTGTTCCGGCACGGTGCTCCCTTTCTGTTTCGAAAAGTCGATATTGCCCACAGATTCAATCACGTACCAACGGTGGGGCGCGGGCACGGCGGCTTCGCCGAAGCTCCATCAGGTGCTCAAACGACGATAGGGGACCCAGAGTCTGGGTCCCCTA